>NZ_JBSMXK010000009.1:0-86512 GCF_053761865.1 Enterococcus bulliens | reverse complement strand
AATTGGAGCTGTCCTTATGGACCTTCATGACGAATGGCTCAGTTCTACAAGAAAATATATTAAGTTTGATCAATGAGAGACCAGTAAAACATTGTATAGTATTTTACACAGGATTATGGACTTGACTATTTTTGATAACGTAAAATATTTTGTGTAAATAGAAATTTAGGGTAGAGAAAAAGAAAGTCCATTCTGTAAAATTAAAGTTACCACACAGAAATTTTATAGGAGGACTTTCTCATGACTAATTTTACTATAGAAATTATGCAAACACTACTCAATACAGGGGATCTAGATGAATTATTTCGGGTGAGCGATTAATTCACTTCTACAAGCAGAGCTAACTGCTTTTTTAGATTACGAAAAATATGATCGAAATGGATTCAATTCAGGAAATTCTCGTAATGGGAATTATTCACGTACATTTAAAACAGAATATGGAGAGTTGAATTTAACCATTCCTAGAGATCGGAATGGCGAATTTTCTCAACAAACACTCCCAGCATATAAGAGAACCAATGATTCGTTAGAAACAACCATTATCCAATTATTTCAAAAAGACATTACTATGGCTGAAATCTCCGAATTAATTGAAAAAATGTATGGTTACCACTATACACCACAAACGATCTCCAGCATGAGTAAAATCGTGTCTGAAGATGTTTTAGCGTTTAAGGAAAAAACGTTAGAATCAAGTTATTCCGTTATATTTATGGATGCGACGCATATCCCAGTGAAGCGACAGACTGTTTCGAAGGAAGCAGTGTATATTACGATTGGTATTCGATTAGATGAAACCAAAGAGGTTCTTGGGTTTACTATTGCCCTAACTGAGTCTGCTTATATTTGGAAAGAAGTTCTTCAAGATCTTAGAAACCGTGGGTTAAAAGAAGTTTTATTAGTCGTGACAGACGGATTAAGCGGTATTGAAGAAAGTATACATAGTGTGTATCCGAATGCCCAATTCCAACAATGTTGTGTGCATGTATCTAGAAATATCGCTCATAAAGTTCGTGTTCGAGATCGAAAAGAAATTTGTGAGGACTTCAAATTGGTTTACCAAGCGAATTCAAAAGAAGAGGCATTGGTTCAAGTGGACTTTATGGTCAAAAAATGGGGAAAGCAGTATCCAAGAGTTGTCAATCTGCTCTTGAATCCTGCCATAGTCACATTTTATAATTTTCCTCCCACTATCAGACGAACCATCTATTCAACGAACTTAATCGAAGGATTTAATAAACAATTAAAACGGTATACTCGAAGAAAAGAACAATTTCCAAATGAAGACACTTTAGAAAGATTTTTAAGGAGTCTAAACGTATGGAAAACGAAGAGTTGATAGAACAGTTAGAAGATATTTACGATGCGTTGATCGCGGATCTAGCTTACGAAGACTATTTAAAACATCCGCAGACTAGAAGCATCAAAGAAGTAGCCAAAGAGTATGGCATCGAAAATGAAGACTAAATCATAAGCAGAAATGAGGAAGAACAATGAAAGAGATGACCTTTACTTCAACCGATAAACAGACGCCTTTACATGTCTGTGCTTGGGATTTTGTGAAAGAGCCTAAAGGTGTCGTCCAATTGATCCATGGCATGACAGAATACGTTGAACGTTATGCTTATTTTGCACAATATTTAAACAAGCTCGGTTTTATTGTAGTGGGCCACGATCATCTAGGACATGGACTATCTGTTGATCCTAATGAGCCTACTTATGGTTTTTTTGGAGAAAATGGAGTCGCTAATGTCTTAGCAGATATCGATCAAGTTAAACAATGGACACAAAAGCACTATCCTAACTTGCCTTATTTTATGCTTGGGCACAGTATGGGGTCGTTTGCCTTAAGAACCTACCTTCAAGTTTATCCAGTCGATATTCAAGGTGTGATCTTGATGGGGACTGGTACAAAACCGAAAACGTTAGATCTAGCCTATCCAATCATCAAGCGAGTCGCCAAGGTCAAACCGAAAGCTGTTGGAACAGTTATTGATAGACTAGCTTTTGCTTCTTACAACAAGCCCTTTAAAGAGACAAGTCCGTTTAGCTGGTTATCAAAAAATCCTGAAAATCTTAGACGTTATGAAGCTGATCCGAAACTAGGATTTACCTTTACGTTTAATGGGTTTGAGACACTATTTGCTTTCGTAAATCGAGCGAATCAAAAAAATTGGATGGCACCTATTCCGAAAACGTTACCGATTTTGATCATTAGTGGGGCAGAAGACCCAGTCGGTGATTTTGGAAAAGGTCCGAAAAAAATTGCCAAAGACCTTGAAGAAAATGGATTCCAAGATGTGACGCTGGCTTTATTTGAAACCTTGCGTCATGAGATTTTACTAGAAAAAGAATTTCAAGAAGTCGTCGATCGTATCGAAGAGTGGTTAATGAGACATGTGGAAAAGTGAAGAGAAAGGCTGTGACAGACTTTGGTCACAGCCTTTTTTAAGAACGAAAATTAGACAAAAACATTTACTTGTAAACTTATTCGTGAGAATATTAACTTAATAGAATACAAAAAAGGGTGATGCGTGAATGAAAAAATCTTTATTTAAGTTTCTTTTGTTGCCTGCTTTAGTCCTTTCCAATCTACCACTTTCTGTCTATGCTCGAACGTCTGACACTACAGCGACCACATCTGTTACTGAACCTCTGCAACCTTCTGACACTAGTTATATTGAACCATCCACTACACCTGAAAAAAACGATTCAGAAATAAATTCAACTACACAATCTTCTACTCAATTATCCGAAGAAAAAATATTATCATCTGAAACACCTGACACGAGTACTAAAGACGAAACAACAGATACAAAATCTCAAGCAGCTAAAAGTACAAGGAGTACGACTGAACCTGAACAAACAACTGGCTTTGCAGCTCGATCGATTCAGCCTTTTTCGATCACTGATGGTTCATCTCCTTTAATCGTTGGCCGTCAATATACTTCGCAATCGCATGTTCATTTGTCGTTCCAATACTTTCAACAAAATAGCTAGGGGACCAAAATTGTCTATCCCCTTCTGGCTTCCCAGAATTGGTTTTCAGTTCTGGATGCAGTTGGAAAATCTTTCTAGCGCTAATTCCTTTCAACCAACGAACAATATTGGTGACAGAAAGTTTTGGTGGTGCACTAATGAATAAGTGAATCTGGTCATCAAGACCAATCTCCATATGAGATATAACGAACCCATATTCAGCAGCAATATCATATAGTAATTGTTTCAAATCTGTTTCGATTTCACCTTTTAAGACTTTATTCCGATATTTGGTTCCCCAAATTAAATGGTAGTTTAAATTGTATACAGAAGTTCTACCATATGTGAATCGTTCCTTATCTTTCATATCAACACCTCTAGATAATTATATCATGACCATATGTAAATCGAAAATAAAAAGAACGGGAATTCATCTCGGCATTAAAATACCGAGTTTCCTTCCCGTTTAATTAAAAACAGGTGAATAAATAATAAATGAATGAAACGACGAGCTGATTGGCTCGTCGTTTTTTCTTTAGCTAGAGGAAGAAATCATTGGTATACTAGATAAAATGAAATGAAGAATTGGAGAGAAGCATCATGGAGATCATACGGTTTTCAAATTCGACATTAGCTGCTTTAGAACCAAAAGTAGGACATGGCTATTACGTTTATTGTTTAGTTGATCCTAGAACAGCACACCCTTTTTACATTGGAAAGGGGAAAGACAATCGCGTTTTTGCTCATAAACAAGCAGCACTTGGCGCGATGAATGCAAGAGAACTTGAAGGGGAAACCTTACAGACTTTAAAAATCCAAACGATCCAGGATATTTTAGCAGAAGGACAAACGGTCGCTTCTTATCTAATTAGCTATGGACTGACAGAAGAGCAGGCATTTGCTAGTGAAAATACGCTGATTAACTATGCGAAGATCATTCAAAGATTGGAGCTGACAAATCTAATGAACGGTCACGGGACTCGCGCCTTTTCAACAGAAAATTTTGAGGAACAATTTGGTTACCAACCAATCGAACTAGCTGACATTCCAACAAAAGAATTGATCTTAGCTGTAAAAGTCAAAGATGCTTTTCAGTTAAGTAAAGATGAGTCAAAAGACTATCCGATCCAAGAAGAATATCGTGATGTTTATAATCTAAAATCGTGGACATTGGGAAGCTGGGTGATCGGTAAAGAAAAAATCGATAAAATCCGTTATGTGATCGCCGTCAATACTGGAGCGGACAATGCGGTTGTCGCAGCGTATAAAGTCTCAAAAGAACATGCGGAATCTAGAAAAGCAAAAAACGGTCGAACTCGTTATGCTTTTAAGGCTTTGTCTTCAAGAGAAGACACGCTAAAAGAGTTGAATCTGTATAAACGTGCTTTGCCTAGTTTGACATTTGGCAGCGGCTCGGCGACGTGTTATATCAATGGGGAACGTATGAAAAACCAAGTCGTATCCTAGTCATATAAATACAAAACCTTCCTATCATTGTGGTATCGATAGGAAGGTTTTGTGTGATATGCATCTAAAAATGTCTATTAGTAGTTGATTTAAAGATTCGTAAAATAATTTAACTGCCAAGCTTGTGTTTTTTGTGCCGTTTGGCTTAATTCCGTACACCAAGCTGGATAGACACGAATGCTCATCTTACCTTTTTGAGTAGTGGAACGCAGAATATTTTTTTGCAGTAAGACGGATTTAGGAAAGGTAAAATAGCCAGCATGTTCTCCGTCGCTTATCCAAACTAACATAAAATCAGGAGCAGTCTCGAATGAATAAGCGGTATTTTGGTTATGCGCATCTTTCTCCCAAAAGACAACGAAATAACCTATTTTTTTGGCGTTTTTTTTGCTAAACGACTACGATAGGAGAATCCATTAGAGATAAACGAACAGCCCTCATATTCTTGATTTTGTATTTCTTCATGAAGAGTAGACGTAGGGAAGTGGTGTTGGATCAAAGGTAGAGTGATCATCAGAGCTCCTTTTAAGTGACTAGCGTAACCAGCCATTTTTTTTAGCGATATTGATAGCTTCGATTCTCGAATGAGTTCCTGTTTTGCTGAGAATCGAAGAAATATAATTACGTAAAGTACCTTCTGTCAGAAACAGAATTTTAGCCATTTGAGCAGTGGAAGCACCTGTTTGGATCACTTCCAAGACACTCATTTCTCGTTTGGTGAGCGGATTTTTTTCTGCGCGTAAAACACTTTTTACAAGTTCAGGTGAAAAGATCGTGTTGCCCTCTAAAACTTGGCGAATACTGCTGATCAATAAATCACTTGGACTATCTTTAAGTAAATACGCATTTACATTTGCGGCTATGGCATCTTGGAAATAATTTTCTCTAGCAAATGTTGTTAAGATGATGATTTTGATTGGAAGATTAGCTAGTCGAATCGCTTTCGCAATTTCTAATCCTGTTTGTTCAGGCATTTCGATATCTAAGATCGCCACATCTGGTTGTAGTGTTAAGATCTTATCTAAAGCAGTTTTCCCGTCTGTAGCATTACCGATTACCGTGAAGTCCTCTTCAAGATCTAAAATAGTAGTCAGCGTAGTGTTTAACATTTTCTGATCTTCTGCTAAAAATAGTGTCGTCATGATTTTCTCCTATTCAACAGGGATTTTAAAATTTAGGGTGGTCCCTTTTTCATGAGTGATCTCTAAGGTACCATTTTTTGCTTTTATTCTAGCTTGCATGCTGTTCATACCATGAGAAGCAGTAGCATTTTTGGCAAATCCAACACCATTATCTTGAATCGATAGGGTATAAAAGTGTTCTGTCTGTGTAAATCTGCATTGAACAAGTTGGGCTTTACTGTGGCGAATAATATTTGTAAAGGCTTCTTTAAGACAAGCTGAAAAAATCGTCTGGATCTCAAGCGGCCAATGTTCAGCCAGTCCTTCAGCATCTGTACTTAAGTAGATACTTGCTGCTGTTAATAACTTTTCTTCTTCGATCAATGCTTTAGCAAGTGACCGATTTTCTAAGCCGTTCACGATTTGTCGAACTAATTGTAGATTATTGCGTGAGATTTGAGCAATCTCAGTCAATTCCTGTGCAACTTTATCTGGTTGTTTGATGAGTAGTTTTTGTGCAAGTTCAGTTTTTAAAGTAATAATAGAAAAAGCCTGTCCCAAATTATCATGTAAGTCGCGCGCGATACGTTCACGCTCTTCTTTGCGGATCAAGGCTTCTAAGCGTTTGTTTTCACGATTTAACTGGGTGTTACGATAAAGGGATTCATTGATGGAACGGGAAACAAGTGGTGAAAAGATCGCAAATAATAAGACGATCAAGAGACTGCCAACGTCCTGTGCACTTCCTTGAACGATCCAAAGTGTCGTACTGACGATATTGAAGAAGCAAAAAGCATAATAGATTGCTAAAAATAGATAAAAACGGTCACGACGTAAGGATAAGAAGCCAATTTGCCAAGCTGTAAAAATAAACAATCCCGTCATGCCCATAAATTGATAGGCAACGCTGATAATGAGCTGAGTCACTACGTACCAGATGGCCCAACGGTTAGACTCATATCCTTCACGATACGCTTTTAAAAAAACGAGCAATAAAAGAACAATAATGAGTTGTTTTTGATGAGGCATATGGATTAGATCAGAAAGTACAGGAATTAAAAAAATGAGCCAAAAATAAGGAATCAACCCTAATCTTTTAGGGAATAGGATTTCTTCCTCCAAAAATTTTTTCATATTAGGAGATATCCTTTCTTTTGTTTGATATAAAGTATACTGCTCAATACAAGTCCTAATGCAATAAACCAAGTCACTAGACCTAGACTACTACTAAGATCGAGTTTATGAGAATGATACAGTGTACGCATGACCGTACTCATAAAATAAGTCGGCATCCATTTACCGATGGCTTGTAACCAGCTTGGTAAGATCGAAAGCGGCCACCATAACCCACTGACGATCGCTAAAGGAAAAACGAGTAGATTCGCAAAGCCAGATACAGTATTTGAGCTACCCGCTAAGGAAAGCAAGATCCCGATCACGATCAAAGGAAGCGCAGTTAACGGGAGCGCAATTAAAAATAACAAAACTTCTAACCAAGAATAAGTTACGCCATTTATATAATACCCTACAATCAATAAACTGATAATAGACAATTCAAATAAACCAAAAAAGCTGATGATCACACTTAGATAATAACGGATTTTCGGCAGTGGACTTAGCGTGATCAGTTGGTCGAAGCCATTTTCACGATCGTTGACTAGTGTACTAGAAATCATCATCACCGCATCCATCAAAATCCCGTAAGTCATCATACTCACTAAATAATTGGCTTTCCATTCACGTAACGGTGTACCAGTTAAGCCAACGTCCATCACTTTGGTAAATAAAAGATAGAAAAAGACCGGGATCAATAGACTAATAATCAAAAAGCGTTTATTACGAATAAATAAACGAATAGCAGTAAGCTTGGTTTGAAAGATAAATGATTTCATGATTGATGTTCCTCCTGAATGTGATCAAATAAGGTTTCTAGCGAATTCGGTTGGATAGTTAATTGTTTTAATTCCGCAAAAGAGTCTTGCATTGCTTGTAAAAAGACAGGTACATCTTGTGTTACTAACTTGATTTTTTGATTGACGATAGTCACCGATTCAACACCGGGAATGTCTAACCAAAAAGATCGCTCTTTAGAACGATCAAAATAAAATTGGATTTCACTTACGCCACGATTTTGGCGCAATTCATCTATCGATCCATCAAATACAAACTGTCCTTTGACTAAAATCATGATCCGATCGGCAATCGTTTCAAGTTCTTCTAAATAGTGAGAGGTGACGATAAATGTTTTGCCTTGTGCTTTTAATTTGGCGATCGTTTGCCAAAATGTTAAACGACTAAAGCTATCCATCCCGGCTGTAGGTTCATCTAAAAAAAGCACATCAGGATTACTTGCCATTGCTAAGGCAAATCCTAGACATTTGCGTTGACCACCTGACAATTTTTCCATATAAGTCTGTTCGTGATCAGCCAAATCAGCATAAGCCAGTAAGTCATCATAAGAAAGTGGATGTTTGCTAAAGCTACAAGCTAAACGTAAGATCTCCGATACACGAACCTTTGATAATTTGACGGTTTCTTGTGTCATTACAGCGATTCGTTCTCGATTGATCAGAGAAGGTCTTGCTTGATCAAAATAACGGATCTCACCTTGATCTTTAGGAATAAGTTGCGTCAACATATTGATCAGCGTCGATTTTCCCGCACCATTTTCACCTAATAGTGCGATGATTTCTCCTTGTTTTACTGAAAAATCGAGATCTTTAAAAACGACTTTGTCTTTAAATGTTTTTGTAAGTTGTTGGGCATGGATCACTGTAGAATTCATAATGATTTCTCCTTGTCTACTCTTAATACCCTTAGTGTAAAAGAATGACAGGTAGAGAAGAAGTTCCAAGTGTCATGAGTTTTCTATGACAGTTGTCATAGGTTTTTTTATTAAATTGAATTTAGATGCTAAAACGAATCAAGTTGCAAAGAGTAACGATGATGTGAAAAAAATATTGAATAGTTTTAACTCTATTATTGATGGACTATCCACCTTGCGAAATGATAAGGGAGATGATAATGGTAAGGGTAGAAGTTTTCAAGAACTACCAATTCGTTACGCTGAATTAGCTATGAATGCTTCTTTAACTGTTGTTCAATTTACTTGGAGTACTTATAAAGAACTAAATAAAATTCAAAAATAATACTTATAAAGCAGTACGTGTTTTAGTTAAGAACGCACGTACTGCTTTTCACATTTTAAGGATAACGCTTCCAAAAAACTGTTGACTTTCATTCATAAAATGCCTATCATAGAGTTAAGGAAACGTGAGAGCGTTTTTTTACTGGATGTGTTACTACTTCGGTAGGCAAGACCAGAGGAAAAAAGTGTGTTGATCCCACTAGACGTATGTCTATTGGAATTCACTTTTTTGCTTTGGTCTTTTTTTCATTATTAAATCATAGAAAAGGAAGTAAGTTTATTATGGCAGAAAAACAATTTCCAAAAGGATTTTTATGGGGTGGCGCGACAGCTGCGAATCAATTTGAAGGGGCATGGAATGAAGGTGGCCGCGGTCCGGCAACTTCGGATACAGCAATCGCGGTCAAACCTGAAGACCGTAAAAAGATGGAAGAATTTGCAGCACCAATGACACGTGAAAAAGTCGAATTCGCATTAAATGATCAAGAAGGTTTGTATCCAAAACGCTGGGGTTCAGATTTTTACCATCGTTATAAAGAAGATATTGCACTATATGCGGAAATGGGCTTTAAGACGTTCCGTTTGTCGATTGCTTGGTCACGGATTTTCCCAAATGGTGACGATGCGCAACCAAATGAAGAAGGACTACAATTTTACGACAATGTCTTTGATGAATGTGCAAAATACGGTATTGAGCCACTGGTTACCTTATCGCATTATGAAACGCCAATTGGTATTGCGTTAAACTATGATGGTTGGAAAAACCGTAAAGTCATCGATCTATTTGTCAACTATGCAAAAACAGTCTTAACACGCTACAAAGATAAAGTAAAATACTGGTTGACTTTTAATGAGATCAATATTATGGGAATCTCAGGTTACGTTGGTGGAGCATTATTATTTGAAGATGGCAAACAAAATCTTTCGGATATGTATCAAGCTGTCCATCATCAATTTGTGGCTTCTAGTTTAGCAACGAAGATCGCACATGAAGTAAATCCAGAGATGAAAGTTGGCATGATGCTTGCACGCATGCAAGCTTATCCTGCAACACCAAATCCAGCTGATGTGATGGAAGAAATCAAACGGGATCATGAAAATCTATTTTTCTCTGATGTACAAGTTCGTGGGAAATATCCAGCGTATACGAAACGTTTCTTTAAAGAAAATGGTATCGAAGTGACGTTTGAAGATGGTGATTTAGATATTATTGCGCAATACCCAGTGGACTTTATGTCATTTTCTTACTATATGAGTTCAGTGGCGCGTCACAATCCAGATGCTGGTGGTGAATCGACAGCAGGAAACTTCTCGTTAGGTGAAGCCAATCCTTATTTGAAAGCTTCTGACTGGGGATGGCAGATCGATCCAATCGGTCTACGCATTACTTTAAATAACTTGTATGATCGTTATCAAATCCCATTATTTATCGTTGAAAATGGCTTAGGTGCTCTAGATACGGTCGAAGAAGATGGTTCGATCCATGACAGCTACCGTATCGATTACTTAAAAGCGCATATCGAGCAAATGTATGAAGCAATCGAAGATGGAGTCGAGTTGATGGGCTACACTCCTTGGGGTTGTACGGATTTGGTGTCTGCTTCGACTTCTGAAATGAGTAAACGCTACGGCTTTGTCTATGTCGATGCGGATGATCAAGGAAATGGAACCTTTGATCGTTCACGTAAAGATAGCTTCTTCTGGTATCAAGACGTGATCAAAACAAATGGTGGAAATGTGTTAAATTAAAGATGATAAACAGCTAAACGAAGTACACAAATGCATTTCGTTTAGCTGTTTTTTGTTTGTAAAAATTAGTTGATATCTAACATACGTTTCATAAAGGCTTCGACTTGTTGAGGAGCATCGTGATCGAAAAAGGCCGATTCATTTTGATTTAACTGCGCGATCGTTTCCATATCATTTTTAGATAATTCAAAATCAAAAATTGCAAAGTTTTCTGCCATACGTTCTGGTCGGACCGATTTAGCGAGTGCGACAAGATCGCGTTGCATCAACCAACGTAGTACGACTTGGCTGACTGTTTTATTATATTGCTTGCCGATTTTTTCTAATACTGGATTCGTAAATAACTCATGACGTCCTTCAGCAAATGGGGCCCATGCTTCAAGTTGAACATCGTATTTTTCGTGCCATTCCTGATCTTCCTCACGTTGGTGCCAAGGGTTGATCTCGATCTGATTGACTTGGGGTTTGACATCGACTAAGTTTACAAATTCGATCATTTTAGCCGATTTAAAGTTAGAAACACCAATCCCACGTAAGGTACCGGCTTTTTGTTCTTTGACTAGCGTACGCCAAGCACCGTAGATATCACCGTATGGTTGGTGGATCAAATACAGATCGATATAATCTAACCCCAGTTTTTCAAGAGATTGCGCGATTGTTTTTTTCGCACCCGCTTCGGAGGCTTGTAAGATAAAAAGTTTCGTTGTAATGAATAAATCTTCACGCGTCACGATTCCTTCTGAGATTGCCCGTCTAATTCCTTCACCCGTTTGTTGTTCATTACCGTAAATATCGGCTGTATCGATCAAGCGATACCCGATTTTGATGGCTTGATATACCGCTTCTGCAGTTTTATCTTGTGGGATTTGATAGACGCCAAATCCTAATTTTGGCATAATAACACCATTATTTAGTGTGATGGTTTCCATATTATTTCTCTCCTTTTTTGGGGTTTTTCCCATAATTTTTCGATCGTGTCAGGTGTACGAGTTCCTGCTTTAAATTGTGCGATATGTTCATCGTAAGTGTCAATTTTATAGGTTAAAAGATCGTGGACTTCTTGAAGTTCTGCGATTTTTAGTTCTAGTTCTTCTAGCTGATCGATTAAAATTTGTTTTTGCGCAGCTTCAATGGGTTCGATTCCTCTTAATTGTGCGAGTTGAGAAAATTCAATCAAGGATTCTACTGAAATCCCAGCGTTTCGTAGGCTTTTAGCTAAATAAATCCAATTTAAGTCATTGGTTTGGTAGTCTCGGTAGCCGCTCTCGTTACGTGTAACTGGAGGGATGACGCCAACGCGTTCATAATAACGCAACGTGTCTGGTGTTAAGTCAAAAAACTCTGCTGCTTTTTTGATGTTCATCTTTACCCTTCCAATTGACTAAAATCGTGGTTGATAATTTCAACGAGTTCAAATTCTGCTGCATCGTACTCAAATTTTAGAATGCAGCAGTTTCCGATACGACTTTGTTGTTCTACTGTACTTTTGTGTTCCCAAGCCCGCATAAATTGACGACACGAAGCGCCATGAGAAACGATCAAAATATGATCTTCTGTAGCTTGAGCTAAAATATCGGCTACGGTATTGGCCATTCGATTACGAAAATCGAGTTCTTTTTCACCACCATATGCGGCAAAAAAATCTCCATACGGCAACTTAGGATTTAAATATTCATGTTCCGCCTCAAATGTTCCAAAATTCCATTCTTTTAACCCTTTAATACGTTTGTAAGGCGCATCAGTTACGAGTTCTAGCGTATCACAAGCGCGTTCTGAAGTAGAAGAATAAGCTTCTTTGAATACAATTTCGTTTTCATCAAAATATTGTTTTGCAATCAAGGCTTGTTGCTGTCCGTTTGGTGTGAGGGGAGAGTCGCACCAACCCTGGATTTTTTTTGTTGATTAAATAAAGTTTCGCCATGGCGCATGAGATAGAGTGTCTTTTTCATAATGATTCTCCTTTATTTAGTTGATAAACTTAGTATAAACCTTGGAGTGAACTTTAAGGCAAGAAAAACAATTGATTTTTTGCTATACTAATAAAAAAATGAGCTATCGGCTAATGATTACGAAAGAAAATATGCCAGAGTGTGATGTGGCCACAACAGTTCAATTGATAGGTAGTAAATGGAAAACATTGATCATTCGTGACTTGATTACTGGACCTAAACGTCATGCAGAGTTAAAGAGATCGCTCGTCGCAGGAATCTCACAAAAAGTACTGACAGACAGCTTAAAAACGATGATTACAGATGGTTTAGTTGAACGAATCGATTTTCACGAGAACCCGCCGCATGTTGAATATCAACTAACAAAATTGGGTCAATCTCTCTTGCCAATTATTGAAGAAATGCGCAAATGGGGTAGTTTTTATAAACAACAGCTGAGCTAGTCACTTTTTTGTGCCTACTGTTCAGAATAATCAATATTTAGTAAGATGAACGATATCAAACTAAAAGGAAAAACGATGATGAATATCCATGAAATGATAGTTAAAGCAGTCAATGTTAAATGTCAAAAAAAATTTTTAGCTGATCAGGCTGTGATCAAGGTTGTAAAAGCGAATAAGTTAATGGAATTTGATGAGAATACGTATGTAAAAATAGCGGATTCAGTGTTTCATAATGGAATTATTGAAGTCAAAATGTTAAGTCGATTACTGGCTGATGCACCTGATTTTGCCCGTGGATTTATTGGGATTGCATTTCGAATAAGTGAGGATGATTCTTCGTTTGAGTCTTTTTATGTTCGACCAACGAATGGTCAGAGTTCTGATCCAATTAGAAAACATCGCGCGATTCAGTATTTTTCTTATCCTAAATATACGTTTGATTATTTTAGAGAAAAAGGAATTACTAGATATGAAGGCTCAGCAGATATTGAACTTAATGAGTGGATTAATTTAAAAGTCATTGTTACAGATGAACGAGCAGAATTTTTTGTGAATGGACAGCAAGTACTACTTGTCGATCAATTAAAGCATCTAGATAGTCAAGGTCAAGTAGGATTATTTGTGGATATTGGTACAGAAGGGTACTTTAAAGACTTATACATTACCTATTTTGATTAATTAAAACCTCCAAATCCCGTGATTATTAGAAGGATTTGGAGGTTTATATTATAGCGTATCGCCATTACTTTCAATGACTTGTTTGTACCAATAAAATGATTTTTTCGGATAACGAGCAAGCGAGCCATTTCCTTCATCATCACGATCGACATAGATAAAACCGTAACGTTTGCTCATTTCACCTGTTCCAGCACTGATCAAATCGATACAGCCCCAAGGTGTATAGCCGATCAAGTCTACGCCATCATCAAGAGCTTTTTGCATCTCGATAATGTGTTGTCTAAAGTAATCGATACGATAATCATCATCGATCGTGTGATCAGCATTTAATTCATCAAATGCACCTAAGCCATTTTCGACGACCATCAATGGGACTTCATAACGAGAATACAGTTGGTTTAAGGTAAAGCGTAAGCCGATTGGATCGATCTGCCAACCCCAATCACTGATTTCAAGATATTCATTGGCAACACCACCAAACAGATTGCCACCTGTCTTATCTTCACGATCATCTAAATCCGCTGCGATACACGTACTCATATAGTAACTAAAAGTATAGTAGTCGACCGTTCCAGCTTTTAATAAAGTTTTATCTTCTGGTGTGATCTCAAAATCGATTCCATTGTCTTTAAAATATTGCTTCATATAGTAAGGGTATTTTCCTTTGACCTGGACATCGCCACAGAAAAAGTTTAATTTATCATTCATTTGTTGTGTTTTTAACACATCAGCGGGTTTGCATGTTTTTGGATACATCGTGATATAGGCTAACATACAGCCTATCTTAAAATCAGGATTGACCTTATGACCTGCGATCACAGCTTTAGCTGAAGCTAAAAAGACGTTATGCAATGCTTGATACTGCTCAGTAGGTGTATACTCACGATTAAATAAACCATTGATTCTAAGGCCATGGGGAAGTGTGCCAAAGTTGATCTCATTAAAGGTTAGCCAATATTTGACTTTATCTTTGTAGCGAGTGAATAAAGTCGTGGCATAACGTTCATAAAAATCGATCACGTGTTTATCTAAAAAGCCATCGTATGTTTTACCTAAATGGAAGGGAAGCTCAAAATGTGAGATCGTCACTAAGGGTTCGATTCCATATTTTAAGCACTCGTCAAAGACGTCGTCATAAAATTTTAAGCCAGCTTCATTCGGTGTTTCTTCATCGCCATTTGGAAAGATTCTCGTCCAGTTAACGGACATCCGATACGTTTTGTAGCCCATTTCAGCAAATAAGGCGATATCTTCTTTGTAGTGATGGTAAAAGTCGATTGCCGTGTGACTTGGATAATAGTAATGCTCTGTATCGATTTCTAGGTCAAAGATACGACGACCAGAAGCCGTGCGACTTCCCGCACGGCTATGATCGCTGATCGAAGGACCTTTACCATCGACATCCCAAGCACCTTCACATTGGTTGGCAGCAGTCGCGCCGCCCCATAAGAAATTTTTTGGAAAGCTCATGATAGTCTCCTTTTTGATCATTATTTTCTGATTGTTGTCATTAATACTTCATTATGTTTTGCTGTTTTATTTGATGTTGGGATGATATCAGCAAAGTCTGGGGTATTGGTTACGATAATTGGAACTTGTGTACAGTAACCAGCTTTTTCGATTTCTTCAATATCAAAGTGGATCAATTTTTGTCCTTTTTTCACTGTGTCACCTTGTTTAACAAATGCAGTAAATCCTTTACCTTCCATTTGAACCGTATCTAAACCAATGTGGATCAAGACTTCCACACCATTATCTGAAATCAAACCGATTGCATGATTTGTTGGGAAGATCGTCATTACATTTCCATCAAATGGAGCAAACACATCGCCATCGGTAGGGTCGATGACTACACCTGAACCTAATAATCCTTCAGCAAATACAGCATCTTTTGCTTCGCTTAATGGTAATACAGTACCTTCAACAGGAACGATGATTTCTTCTTTTGCAACAACAGGAGCATTTGTGTTATTGATTGTTTTACCAGTTGCCATAGCTTTTGCTTCTTCTTTAGATAAAGCGATAGTTGGCGCGTCATCTTTAAAGCCGATTACATATGCTAAAGCAAAACCAGCCGCAAGAGCTGCGATATCTAAAATAATTGAGTAGATTGCATATTTAATATCACCATCTGGAGAAATGTTAGATGTGTAACGGAAGATTCCTAAACCACCCATTTGATACGCTTGGATACCTAGACCCATTGCAATACCACCAGTCACACCACCAACGATACATGAAGCCCAGAAAGGACGTTTTTTCGGTAACGTAATTCCGTAAATCGCAGGCTCAGTTACACCGAATAGACCTGAGATAAACGCTGGAATAGATAATTCGCGTAATTTCGCATTTTGTGTTTTGATCATGATAGCTAAAACAGCACCAGTTTGGGCAAAACTTACACTACCTGAAGGAACGAGCAATGCGGTAGGAGTACCACTAGATAAGGCGATGATGGCAAACGGTACGATCGCCCAATGTAAACCAAACATTACGAGTACTTGCCAGCCAAAACCTAAAACCACACCATAAAGGATTGGGCTGAAATCTTGGATCGCGATTAACGCATTTCCTAAACCGTCAGATGCAATATTCATCACTGGACCAATTGCTAAGAATGTTAAAGGAATTGTAATAATAGCGACAATAAATGGTACCAAGAATAATTTTACTACGTCTGGAATCACTTTACGCAATTGCTTTTCTAAAATCGCGGCAAAGGCAGTAGAAGCGATGATCGGCATTACAGTTGAACCGTAACCTGCTGGTGGAATCGAGAATGGGATTCCACCAGCAGGTTAAACCACCAGTATCTGCAAATGTAGCAGTAGCTGAACCGTCTAAGAATCCTGGATAAATCAAACTTGCAGCGATCATCATTCCAACGAAAGGTGATCAACCGAATTTTTTCATTGCAGTATATCCAATAAAGAATGGCAAGAACATAAATAGGCCATCGCCCATAGCGTTTAAAATTGCATAAGTTGAGGTTAATTTAAAATCAGCACCCATTAAGAAAACCGTGATGGCTGCAACCCCTTTTAACATACCGGCTGCAGATAATGGTGCTAAGATCGGTTGGAAAATCGAAGAAATCATATCTACGAATTGGTCAAATAGATTTCCTTTTGGACCGCTATCTGTCGTTGGTTCTAAAGTTCCAAGTACAGCATCGACATCTTTACGTACATCCGGTACATGGTTTCCAATAACGACTTGGTATTGGCCGCCTGCTTGCATGACTGTAACGACACCATCCATGTTTTTTAATACTTCAGTATTGGCTTTGCTTTCATCTTTTAACTTGAAACGTAGGCGAGTAATACAGTTTGTTAAGGAATTGACATTTTCTTTACCGCCGACTTCTTTGACAATATTTTTTGCTAACTCTTCATACTTTCCCATGTTTGAAACCTCCAAATTCATTTTTATTTAAAGATGGCTAACCCATTGAACTACTCCTATCCAAGGAACGATCTGTTACTCCTTTCGTGTTATCTATCAGGATAAAATGACACAAAAAAGACCTAAACAAATAAACTCGGATGGAGTTTCGTTTGTTTAGTTCTAGCTTAACTGAATAATCACTATCCTTTTGGTTGACTTTATGATAACGCATTCATTTTAAAATGTCAACGCTTTCTTTTGAAATGTTTTCGATATATTTTTTGTTATTTATTGTAATTGTTTGACACTGAAATTCTAGCATGGTACTTCTTTTATATAGAAGAAAATTCGAATAAAAGACTTCAAAAAATACAGTGGTCTTTGTTAAAGTTGGCGATACATATACTAGTAATTATAGTACACGATAGATTAAAAAATCTGCGCAGGGTCATTGACTGAAGTTTTTTGATTTAAAATATACAAATTAATATAGTAAAATTTATATCTTGAAATTCATTGTTAGTTAGGAGGAAACTCATGAATAAAAAACAAACATCACGCTATACTAAATATGTTTGGTTTCTTGCAGCTTTACTATTTTTAGGTAATTATTTCCGAGTTGAAAATTTTTCTAATTTGCTTTTTTGTGTATTATTTTTTGTTTTAGGAATTGTAGAAAGTGTAAAAAATGGGAATAAAATAAAGTAAGTAGTAAATCAAGTCGATAGTTATTGGCTAGTTTTAATTAGTTTCTATAGAATAGAGTTGTATATAGCCATATAAGCGATTAAATAGTTATCTATTTAATCGCTTTGTATAGTATGGCCGAGAAAATTTACGATTTAGCTAGGAGAGGTTTAAGCGTTTTATTCGCTTTGGATTGTTTATTTTCATAAGATGAAGAGTATAAAAGGAGTGGTAAACGTGCAACATAATGTTCATGGCATCGATCATATTGGATTAACGGTCCCGAATATTGAAAAAGCAACACAATTTTTTGTTGGGGCATTTGCAGCCGAAGTTTTATATGACACATATACAAAGAATGAGCCTTTAAGAACGAGTCACGCTACGACGAAACGATTAGGAATTTCAGAAAATATGGCAGAACGAGCGATTCGGATGATCGGATTGCCGAATGGACCGCAGATCGAATTATTTGAATTTACCGGGGCTGCGCAAAAAGAAGCCGTGACACCAGCAGACTTTGGTTGGCAACATGTGGCTTTTTATGTTGACGATATCGAGCAAGCTGTGGCTGATTTGGAACGAGTAGGAGGCAAACGAAATGCCGATCCAATCGCGCTAAGCGGCATCGAAAAAGGTGATGGTAACGTTTTTTGTTATTGCAAAACACCTTGGGGATCAACGATCGAATTGATTTCATATCCAACACCACAACCTTATCTAGATAAAGCTCCGCGTAGAAAATGGCCAGTTTAGATGGGATTTTTTTAGTGCTTCATTTTAGATTATGGTATAGTAAGGCGTAGAACAGTATATTGGAGGATTTTAATGAATAACAATGATTTACTACTTCGTTTGCGCTATGCTTTGGATATTAAAGATACCGACATCGTAAAAGCATTTGAACTTGGTGGTTTGAGTTTTTCGAAAGAAGAAGTGCGAGAAATGTTGACAAAAGTTCCAAAACCAAGCGAAGAAGAGCAAGAAGAATTTGGGAAAAATGTTTATGTGAAATCGATCAATAATAAAACGTTAGATGCGTTTTTAAATGGCTTTATCACACTAAAACGTGGTGCGCCTAAAGATGGAAAAACGCTACCACCAGCACCAAATAGTGAGTTGCGTCATATGAACAATATTTTACTGAAAAAAGTTAAAATTGCTTTAGCTTTAACTAGCGACAATATGCTAGAAATTCTAGCAGAAGTTGGGGTGTATCCATCAAAAGGTGAGATGGGTGCGATTTTACGCAAAGAAGGACATCGTAATTTTAAACCTTGTGGGGATAAATATACACGTAATTTCTTAAAAGGATTAGGGATTTGTTACCGCGAAGATTTAAACAAGCAATAAAGTAGTTGTGATAGAAGAAGTTACTTTTGTAACAC
The DNA here is from genome assembly GCF_053761865.1 of Enterococcus bulliens. Lineage (NCBI taxonomy): Bacteria > Bacillati > Bacillota > Bacilli > Lactobacillales > Enterococcaceae > Enterococcus > Enterococcus bulliens. The sequence continues at coordinate 67,516 of NZ_JBSMXK010000009.1, read as the reverse complement.
GATTTATTCTTATGTTTAAAGGAGTATGATAGATTTCTGTCACACTCTTTTTTGTTTGGAGAGCGTTTATTTGCTTACTTTTTATAAGTTGTATATACTTTACTTACAAAGCGTAATTATAGAAAGAAGGAAAATAGATGGATCGAACATCATTTCAATTATCTGAACATGCACGGATCGGAATGGTCGTATTAAAAGTAGCAAATCTCGAGAGTATGACAAAATTTTATCAACAGGTGATTGGGTTAACCGTTTTAGAAGAAACAGCTACTTCTGTTGATTTGGGAACGAAAACTAACAAAACGCTATTACGTTTGGAACAAATCGTAGACCCGTTACCCTTAACGAAACGAACAGGGTTATTCCACGTCGCTTTTTTAGTGCCGAGTCGCGCAGCTTTAGGTGAGGCGTTACAGCACTATTTGACCATCAAAGCTCCGATTGATGGTGCGAGCGATCATGGCTACAGCGAAGCGCTCTATTTAACTGATCCAGAAGGAAATGGCATTGAGGTCTATCACGATAAGCCAAAAGAAGTATGGGATATTAAAGAAAATGGAGAGATCCATGGGATTACGATCGAAATGGATGCTCAGGGTGTACTTGATGCAGCAACGAAAGAATGGTCCGGTTTTGACGAGGAGACGATCGTGGGGCACGTTCATTTGAAAGTTGCCGATTTAGAACAGACAGAAGCATTTTATACGGATCAATTAGGTTTGACACTTAAAAGCAACTTTGGGACTCAAGCAAAATTTTTTGCAGCAGGTCCTTATCACCATCATTTAGGATCAAATATTTGGATGGGAAAACATGTCCCAGCGATGCAAGAAAATGATTTAGGCTTACATTATTTTATCTTTGTTTTACCAACAAAAAAAGAGATGCAAAATTTAGAAGACCATCTACAAAAAACGAATGTTCCTTACCAAAAAGATTACAAGGGTCGGCTTTCTTTGATTGATCCAAATGGAATCATGCTAAAAATCGAACTGGTTTAACTTGTTCAAAATACGTGATTGGTGCTATAGTGCGCTTAGATAGTTTAAAACAAGAGGTGATGAAAGTGGGTCTAGAACAGATCGACGCATTAGAAAAACGAATCGGTGCAAAAAAAGTATGGTATAAAGATGGTTACTATCGGATACGGACCAAAACGGGTCGAAAAAAAGAACTGGCTTATCTTGTAACGGATCCTTGTGGCGGGAGTATCGTGCATCCGCAAATCACGATCGAGAAAATCGACGAAAAATGGGTAGCGACTCAGTTGATCGATCTACATGTCACGCCGATACAAAATATTACCCGAGATGAATTGACGGCAACGTTTCTTGATCACGCATTGCTGAACTTGGTCACTAAATTTCAAGCAATCGATCCACATGAAAACACGCAGATTTAGTTTGCGTGTTTTTTAGGTTGGCTTAAGGATGATTCGCTATAATCTACTTAACAACTACTAATGGAGGGGTCATGATGAATATCCATGTATTGATGAATCAGCTTATTACCAATCAAACGTTTCAGGATATGAAGCAACTAGTCTATGAACAATATGTCCAACTTAGTCAATTTTTACCCGAACCGGTTTATGCGAAATTGATCGTACATACTATTCAAGATGCACTCGATGTTGCAACGATCGTGCAAGCCGTTCAGACAATGGTCTAATTTCAAGAAAAATCCTGATAAAAAATCTCAAAAAATTCACTCGTTTTCCGAAAAAAGTAAGGTAAAATTCATGTGATTTTGTTGAAATAAACGTATAAATTTCACAAAAAGAGATGGATAATGATGGAAAACAATGAACAAATCTCAGAAGAATTAAAAGTAGCAACAAGTGAGTCAGAACCAGAAGTTAGTAAAACCAGACGAGCGCGAAAAAAAGTCGAAGAGACCGTACAACGAGTCACTAAACAGACGTTATTTGTTTCATTCGGTACATTTTTACTTGGGATGATCGTGATGTTTGGGCTTTAACCTTTGGAATAACACATCATGGAGCTGATTTTTCTGCAAACCGATTCAATCAAGAGCAAGTCGGACGTTCAAATCAAAACAATTCAACTATAGGTGGTTTTGATGGAAGTACAAATAATCAAGGACGATCAAATCAAAATGGAAATCAAAATCGTTCGAATCAGAATGGGACCCAAAACGGAAATCAAAATGAAGGTTCATTCGATGCTATTTCTGGAGCTTCTGAGCATACATAATCAACTAGATCCACTGTTTACGCTAGCGTAAATGGTGGATCATTTTTTTATCTTACACTATTGTTCGGTACTGGTTGACGACATTTTTAGCGACTAAAGGAGCCAAAGCTTTTGCTGGTATTTCTAAATATGGGGTGACGATTGGAACGCTGATTCAACTTACGACGATCACTGTCTTGACGATCGTGTGGCTAGCACAAGGTCATACACCAGAAATCAAATTTGAAGCAAGTGGTTTGATCCCTAAATGGAATGGGATGGGGACTTTGGCATTAGCAGCTGGCGTTTTCTTTTCCTATGCAGGTATCGATATGAACGCTGCACATATCAAACAATTAAAAAATCCTAAGCGGTCGTTTCCAATTGCGATGTTGATTGCAGGATTGATTTTTTTTTTAGTATTTGTTGTGGGAACATAGATCATTGCAATGGTTATACCTGAAAAAAATATTAATATTATTTATGCATTATTTAGTTTATATCATGATCTTGGGGCCACGATCGGCGCGCCTTGGTTGTATTTGGTTTTTGTTTATGTTGGTTTTTTTGCCACGCTAGCGATGTGGATCGCAAACTTAGCGGGTCCATCATTTATGCTTGGACAAGCAGGTCGTAGTGGCTTTTTACCTAAAGGGCTTCAAAGTAGCAATAAACACGGAATGCCTTCTAAAATGCTTTATCTACAAGCTGGTTGTGTGACAGCAATTGCCTTTGTAGTGAAGTTATTACCAAACGTTGAAGGATTTTTTGTAATGATCACACAGACTGTTACGATCTTATATTTACTTTATTATGTATTGATGTTTGTTTCATTTTTACGTCTACGAGCAACCCAACCAAATCGTCCAAGAACCTTTAAGATTCCTTTTGACAATGTGGATGCTTACCTAGTCGCAGGAATTGGTTTAGCAGCAAGCTTCTTTGGGATCGCATTGCCTTATATCCACCAGCTCAAGTAAAAAAAGAAGTCGGGTCAGGAACGACATATGTGGTGACAATTTTAGTCTTATTAGCCATCGTCTTATTGGTTGCATTTGGGAGTTATCAATTATCTAAACGACGTGATTGGGTGGATAAAAACAATCAGTTTGCACCATTTACTTGGGAGATCGAAGGTTTAGAAAAACCAACTCGCGTCAAATCAGATATCCCTTCTGAACGCCTTTTTGAAGGTCAAGATCCAATGGGAATGCCGATCAAAACGATCATCGGACCAAACGTCATGCTCGCAGATTTAGATCAAAACAATCAAGAAATAAAAAAGTAACACATTTTCTTTCAGGATTTTAGTTTGTTTTAAGGTTCATCTTTTAAACTCCTAGTATAGCAAAGATAACTTACATTCTAGGAGGAAGCGAATATGAAAAAATTTAAAAAATTGATTTATGCAGCCATTGCACTGATCGTGGTTGCTGGAGCTGTGGTATTTAGTCAAATGAATTCAAATGCAGATAGTGAAACGACTCAAACAAGTACATCAAGTACGACAATAAATACAAGTAGTTCAAGTAGCACGAGTGATAGTGAAACGACAATTGATGATATCGATCTAGATAATGGTGAAGAAGATATCGATTGGGATAGTCTAGCAACTAAAGAAGTGACACTAAGTGATGACACACTCGAGATCACAGAGGCAGGAACGTACATCTTAACTGGAAGCTCAACAGCTGGCGTACATATCAATACTGAAGGGAATGTGCGGTTGATTCTAAAAGATGCGACGATCAAAAGCTCAACAGGGGCTGCGATTTATGTCGAACAAGCTGAAAATACAGTGATCGAATTAGCGGATGGAACAAAAAATACGATAGAAGACGCTGCGACACGTGAGGATGAAACGATTGATGGCGCAATCTACTCAAAAGATGATTTAATTTTTACAGGTGACGGTGAACTGACAGTAACGGCGAATTTCGCTGATGGGATCGTTTCTAAAGACGATTTGAAATTTACCTCTGGAACGTATACCGTAACAAGTGAAGACGATGGTATCCGTGGTAAAGATTCTGTCTATATTCAAAATGGAACCTTTACAATCGATGCAAAAGGTGATGGAATCAAGTCGACAAATGATACGGATCAGACAAAAGGCTTTGTGTATATCGAAAATGGAACGTTTACGATCAATAGTGGCGATGATGCGATCCACGGTGAAGAAAAATTAGTGATCGACAATGGTACGATCGATATCCAGTCGAGTGTGGAAGGATTAGAAGCGACGTTACTGACGATTAATGGTGGCGATATCAAGATCCAAGCTTCCGATGACGGAATCAATGCTGCAGCTTCAACATTTTCAAATCCGTTGATTACGATCAATGATGGTACGATCGACATTACGATGGCCGACGGAGATACAGACGGTATCGATTCCAATGGTGATATCACAGTCAATGGCGGCACGATTACGATTACAGGGAATTCTACCTTTGATTATGATGGCACTGCAACGTACAATGGCGGTACGATCATAACAAATGGTGAAGAACAAGATGGGATTCCAGAAGCTGAAATGATGGGTGGCGGACCAATGGGTGGTGGCAATCGCCCCTAAATCGAACTAAAAAGATCTCTCAAAAGTAGCAAACAAGCTACGATTGAGAGATCTTTTTCTAGTTTTTCATAAATTTACGTAGAGCAAATAATAAAACGACCAATAAGACGGTACTTAATGCCACAATGATCAGCCAGCCCATCACGTTATGTTCTAACGGCAATGGGACATTCATCCCAAAAAAGCCAGTAATGATCGTTGGGATCGTAAGCAAAACGGATAAAACTGTTAATACACGCATAACATCATTTAAGGAGTTATTCAAAATATTATTGTACGTTCCAGACAATTGATTTAAGACTTGAGACGACAGACTTGCCATTTCAACTAGCTGTCTAGCTTCGATGATCGTATCTTCTAATTCTTCACGCTCGATCTCATTGAATTTATTGTACATAAAGTGAACACGCAACTGTTCCAATACCACAGCATCTTGTTTAGCAGCGGAAAATAGATACGTATTCCCGATCTCTAAATCGGAAAGTTCCAGTAGATTTTTTTTGCTGGCTTTTTGACGTAAGCGTTGATTAACGACTTTACGTTTACGTTCGATTCCTTCGATCAATGGGAAAAATTGGTCGGTCAGCATAAACAAGACATTAAATAAGGCTTTGTATAGCGAAATGTTTTGATCATCATATAACACGCGCTCGATCCTTGGGAACAGGTAGCGAGTATCTTCGTTCATCATCGTAAACAATACGTTATCTTTGATCAAAAAAGTGATCGGTGTCGTTTCATAATGGTTATCTTCTTGAAATTCTTTTGGGACAACATAGATCAACAAAAACGTTCCATCTTTACGATTGTATTCAAAATGGGCGCGTTCGTTTTCATCAAGTGCGTAATCGATCATTTCTTGGTCGATATGATACTTTTCATTCAATTCCGTCAACTCACGAGGATCTTCTGTGTCGATATTGATCCAGAAATTATCAGTTTTGGCTAAAGGTGTAATAAATTTCATCAGATCCCCCTTTTCTTTCTTTTCTCTTAGTATAGAGAACAAAACAGTCCTTTGGCAACTATAAGGGTAGAATCAATAGACGGATAAAAGTGAATTACTGAATATTCTTTTTTATATAACGATAGAAATGTTTGGTTTGAGGTCAAATTCTTAGAAGAGGGCAGTGTTATCCGGTATACTTTTAATTATAAATGTATGAGGAGGTGAACTGGGTGATTGAATTTCAACAGGTTTCAAAACGTTATCAAGAAAAAACAGTACTGAATCAATTTGATGCAAAAATAAAAAAAGGGGAATTTTTTGTATTAGTTGGTCCAAGTGGTAGTGGGAAAACGACAACGTTAAAAATGATCAATCGTTTGATCGATCCAACAGAAGGTACGATTTCATTACATGGGAAGCAACTTACTGACTATGATTTAAAAGAGCTACGTTTATCGATCGGCTATGTTTTGCAGCAAATTGCTTTATTTCCGAATTTGACGGTGGCAGAAAATATCGAATTAATTTCGGAAATGAAACATTGGAAAAAAGAAGAGCGAAGGAAACGGGCAACAGAATTATTGCGTAAAGTCAATCTAGCCCCAGAAGAATACCTACAACGCAAACCATCTGAACTGTCCGGCGGTGAGCAACAACGAATCGGTATTTTACGTGCAATCGCGGCTCAACCTGATGTGATCTTAATGGATGAACCGTTTAGTGCGCTTGATCCAATTTCTCGAAATCAATTACAAGAGTTGATCAAGGAGCTTCATCAAGAGTTAAATAGTACGATCGTTTTTGTGACACACGATATGAATGAAGCTTTGCTTTTAGGTGAACGGATCTGTGTGATGAGAGATGGAAAGATCGTTCAACTAGATACACCTGAGCAGATTCGCAAACAGCCAGCAGATGCATTTGTGGCACAATTCTTCAAAAATGAACAGACGGATATCATGCATCGAGCACTTAGTGAATGGATTGATGCTGATCATTTGTATCCGACTGTTACCAATCAAACAACAGCATCGTTCGAGTTTACAGAAAACTTAGCGCAAGCGATCAAAGTGCTAAATAAAGTCGATCAACTTGAAATCATACAAAATGGTCAAACACTAGGTTACTTAGATAATGCATTGTTATTGTCACAGCTAAGTCTGGTATTAGAACAGGAGGAGTTGTGAGATGACACAATTAGTTGAAACTTTTTTAGCGCGTAAGGAAGACTTTACAAAAGCCTTACTCGAACACATCCAATTATCATTAGTATCCTTATGTATTGCGATTTTGATTGCGATCCCATTAGCGATTTTGTTGACGAAGTATAAAAAAATCGCTGAAATCGTGTTACAAATTACCGGCATCTTTCAAACGATCCCTTCTTTAGCGTTACTGGGATTATTGATCCCACTGATTGGAATCGGTAGTCCACCGGCAATCGTAGCTTTGGTCATCTATGCGCTTTTTCCAATCATCCAAAATACGTATACAGGATTGACTGAAATTGATCCATCGCTACAAGAAGCTGCTGAAGCATTTGGGATGAATAAGAAGGAGAAATTAGTTAAGTTCGAACTACAATTAGCCTTGCCTTATATTATCTCAGGGATTCGAACGGCAACAGTTTTGATTATCGGAACGGCAACACTAGCCGCACTGATTGGTGCTGGTGGATTGGGAACGTTTATTTTACTAGGAATCGACCGCAATAATATTTATTTGATTTTGATCGGCGCGATTTCTTCAGCTGTATTAGCAGTAGTATTCAATTTTGGGATCAAGTTATTAGAAAAAGCTACACCAATGCGAACGATCATCGGTTTACTCGTATTAGTGGCCTTATTATTTGGTTCTTTTTTCCTCACACACCAAAGCCATGAACAAAAACAGATTACTGTAGCTGGAAAATTAGGAGCCGAACCGGATATTTTGATCAATATGTATAAAGAACTGATCGAAGAAAATAGTGATATCAATGTGAATCTAAAACCTAACTTTGGAAAAACGACCTTTTTATTCAATGCGTTAAAATCTGACGAGATCGACATCTATCCAGAATTTACGGGAACAGTATTGGAAACCTTTATCAAAGATAACAAAAATACGTCTAATGATCCTAAAGTCGTCTACGAATACGCTAGAGACGAAATCAAGAAACAAGACGATATGGATTATCTAGAACCGATGGAATATGAAAATACGTATGCGCTTGCTGTCAAACGTGATTTTGCTAAAGCCAATGATTTGAAAACGATCAGTGATCTTAAAAAAGTAGAAAGCCAATTAAAAGCTGGTTTTACGTTAGAATTTATCGATCGCGAGGATGGGTATAAAGGATTGCAATCATTATACGGTTTGAATTTTGAAGTTAAATCATTGGAACCTTCATTACGTTATCAAGCGATCAATAACGGTGATGTCAATGTCGTGGATGCCTACTCAACAGATAGTGAGTTGAAACAATACGATCTTGTGGTATTAGAAGATGATAAACAGCTTTTCCCGCCTTACCAAGGAGCGCCACTGATGAAAGCTGAAACACTAGAAAAGTATCCCGAGTTAAAAGAGTTATTGCAACCATTAGTTGGGAAGATCACTGCTGAAGAAATGAGTGATATGAACTATCAAGTCAATGTTGAACAAAAAGATCCCGCTACAGTCGCACATGATTATTTAACAAAACATAACATGCTGAACTAAAAAATGAATGGCGAAATGCCATTCATTTTTTTTGCTCATTCTATTCAATTGGCTCATCTTTTAGTAAACTAAATATAAGAGGTGAAAAAAATGGAACTAGTAGTGGATGAGATTACAAAAAAATTTGAAGAAAAAATCATTTTTGATAATGCGAGTTTTCGTTTTGAAAAAGGTAAGATCTATGGATTGTTAGGGCGCAATGGTGCAGGAAAAACCACTTTATTTAATTGTATTTCACGAAATTTAGGATTAGATAGTGGACGAATTTATATACAAGATGGAAGTCAAATAAATCTCGATTATGACAATACCGAAATCGGATTTGTCTACACGATGCCGCATTTACCTGCCTTTATGACAGCATATGAATTCATTCGTTTTTTTATCGATATTCATAGAGAAAAAATAACTGATCTGAAACGGCCAGAGGACTATTTATTTATGGTGGGAATTTTAAAAGAAGACCATCATCGTCTGTTAAAAGATTTTTCTCATGGGATGAAAAATAAAGTGCAAATGCTAGTTTCATTGATGACTCAGCCACCAGTATTGTTATTAGATGAACCGTTAACGTCTTTTGATGTCGTTGCGGCTCACGAAATGAAAGAAATGATCCTTAAACTGAAGGTCGAATCTGTAGTCATTTTTTCCACGCATATTTTACAGTTAGCACAAGATTTATGTGATGAAGTCGTCTTATTGCATCATGGAAAACTTCAAAGCATTGCAACAGAACATATCCACGATAAAAATTTTGAAGCCGAAGTAGTGGCACTGTTGACCGAAGAGGAGGAGTCAATAGATGAGGAACTTCGCTAATTTTTTTAAACAAGATTGGCAATTTTTTCATTATACATTGATTAAAAGAATCAATGGTTTCTGGTACTTTTTAGGGAAAATTCCAGTTTTGAATAAAATGTTCGATGAAAAAGTCTATCGTACATACGAATTAAAACGATTCATAGGGATCGTGCTCATAATTTGGGAAGTGGTTTTTTCCTTTTTAAAAAAGATTCTTATTATGGGATTGGCTATTTTATTACAATTGGTTTTGCAAACCTTCTTTGAAGGGGGAAATTTTGCGATGATGTTTTCTAGAATCGACCAAACTACGATTCAAAAGGGAATTTTTCTTTGGCTCTTTACAATCGTGATTTTTGGGGGCTTCTTCAATCATTTTTCAGTGACGATCTCCAAAAAAGCAATGGATTTTTACACAGAGTTCGCCTTGTCACGCAATCATTTTATTTTAGGCCAAGAATTTGCAAACATGTTTAAGCATACGATGTATTATTTGGGAGCTGCATTGCTGTGCGGTTTGATTTTGCAAAAGAGTACGATTGTCTTTTTTATCTTATTTTCTTACTTAGCTTGTCAACTCGCTTTATTTGTTTTTTGTCGTAGTTTATATATGCATTATGAAAATATAGTGACTAGACGCTTTATCGGCTTAGGTGTAACAGTGTTGTTTTTGGGACTACTCAGCACAATCTATAAATTTGATCAAATTTGGCTACTAACAAAATTATTTACGAGTAGTTGGTGTTTACTAGTTTGGTTGATCCTTGCTAGTGTGGGTTTTTATCGCGCTTGGTATTATCCTAAGCAACCCTTATTTATTCAAAAAGTGATTGCGCAATCTGTCGTATTTTATGATGGCTTAGCGGATGCTAAACTAGAAAATAATGAATACATTAGTAAAGGGTTGAATATGCAAAAACAATTGCATGTCAATCATGATCAACGTGTCGAAAAACTGACGGGAACGCATTATCTGAATGCTTTATTATTTAGTCGCTATCAACATGTTTTTCTTAGGAAAATTCGCTATCTGATTGTCGTTTTTGTAGTGATCGCTATCAGTTTAGTGGGATTGCGTATAGCCAATATTCAGTATTATTTAAGTGAAAAAGATGCATTGCGTTTGCTGCCAATCTTATTTTTTGTGATGTATGGTTTATCTTTTGGTAAACAGATCGTTCAAATGGTATTTGTAAATTGTGATGTTTCGATGCTATACTATCCATTTTATCGGGAGAGTCATACTATCTTAGAGGGATTCAATTATCGGTTTCGACAAATCATGAAATACAATAGCATAATTATTGTAGGAATCTTTTTATTGTTTTTCCTACTCCAGGTTCTTAATGATTTTTATCTAAGTTGGTCATTTTTTGGCGTGTTACTCTTATTACTAAGTGCGTTAGGGCTATTGTTTTCTTTTCATGAGTTATTTGTTTATTATCTATTACAACCTTTTACAGCCGATATGACAGTGCAAAGCCCGACATATCGAGTCGTAACATGGCTTTTTTATTTCTTTTCTTATATCAATACACGGGTTACATTTCCAGGTTTTTTTTATGTGATCGCGATTTCTTTCATCAGTATCGCCTATGTCGTGATCGGTTTAGTCATCATATATTTTGTCGCACCACGAACATTTAAAATCAAAGAATAATTCTTTGATCGATCATTAAAACAAAAGGAGAAATGACATGATCAAAAAAGAACATTGGATTGAAACATTAGGATTGATCCCGCATCCAGAAGGTGGGTTTTATAAAGAGTTGCTCGCCTCCTCAGAGTGGCTAACAGAAAAAAATCGACCCTTGTATACAACAATCTATTTTTTATTGACGAAAGAAAGTCCATCACATTTTCATCAGTTAACAGCCGATGAGGTATGGTTTTTCCACTACGGTCAACCATTAACCGTTCATGAGTTGATCAATGACGAGTATCGTCAGACAAAACTTGGATTAAATTGTGTGCAAAATGAACACTTACAGTATACGGTGCCCAAAGGATCGATTTTTGGCTCAACAGTCGAAGAAGGCTATGCATTAGTGAGCTGTATGGTCGCACCAGGGTTTACATTTGCTGACTTCAAATTATTTGAGAAAACAGAACTATTGAAATCCTACCCTAATTACGCAGAAATCATCGAAATATTAACTTTAGAAACGATTGAAAAATAACAGACATAAACAATGGCTCGTGTCAATAATGCACAAGCTGTTGTTTTTTTATTTAGATGAAAATAAGAGCTAAATCGATTATATATAAGCTTTTTTTAAATGTTAGTATCCTAGAAACAAAAAATAAAGATTAAAATTCACAAAATTTTTTGTTTGGTAAATAGTGAATTGCACCCAACATAAATCTTTTCAGATACGATTTTTTCTTGAAATAAAGTAAGATTTTATTGTGGATGAAGTGACAAAATGTCATCGTGACGCTTTTTTTAGAATGAAAATGAATTATTGATGTCGCTTATTTCATTTGAATAAGAAATGATAATCGAAGAATTAAATCGATAAATGGCTAAAATAAATCATTTTATCTATAAAATCGAACAGACTTTGTGAAAAAGTACATTTTTTATTAAGAATTTCTTAAGAAATGCGATTATATTATAATTAATGTTTTTTTTACGACGATCTAGGAGTAGGATGGGGTACTGGTGAGTGATTTCACGAATTTAAAATCAAAACCGTAGTTTAAACAAATTGAGGTGAACAACAAAATGATTGCACAAAGTGTCGAAACACTTGATGGTTGGTATGCTTTGCATATGCTCTACAATGTAGATTGGCATGCATGGAATACGATCAGTAAAGAAGAAAAGCAACAACTATTGGCTGAATTGTTTACCTTAGTCGAAGAGTGGGAACAAATCGAAACGAAAAAAGAAGGAAGTCATTATCTGTGGAATGTGACTGGTCATAAAGGGGATTTTAGTTTCTTTATTTTGCGTCCAGAGCTAGGTCAACTGAATGAAGAAGAAAATCGTTTTAGACGATTAGGTCTTTATGATTATCTAACTCCAGTCCATAGCTATGTATCTGTCATCGAGCTAGGTACGTATAGCGGGATGCCAAAGACGGAAGCGGCGATGAAGCGGACGAACCAACATCTCTATCCAGAATTACCAAAAGATGAGTATATTTGTTTTTATCCAATGAACAAAGTTCGTTCGGGTGATATCAATTGGTATACATTGTCCTATGAAAAACGTCAAGAATTGATGAAAGAACATGGGATGATCGGTCGTAAGTATGCTGGCAAGATTCGTCAGTTTATTACAGGTTCGATCGGCTTTGACGATCACGAGTGGGGCGTGACGTTATTTGCAAATGATCCATTGGAGTTTAAAAAAATTATTTATGAAATGCGTTTTTCTGAAGCGAGCAGTGTATATTCAGACTTTCCTTATTTTATCGTGGGAACGTCATTGAATGATCGTGCGCGCTTGACCACATATTTTCAAGGGAAGTAACATTTAGGGGGAGCTATTTTGGAATTATCAATGTCAAAATCAGCGAGAAGTTTTCGTTGGTTATTATTAATCAGTTTATTTATTACACAACTGGATTCAGGAATTATTAGTACAAACTTATCTTCAATGACACGTGATCTAGCACTTGTGCCACAGCAAAGAGGGTGGATCATTGCGATCTATACGATTGGATTATTACTAGCAACACCTGTGATGGGAAGCTTGATCGACCGCGTTGGCTATCGAGCAATTTTCTTAATCGAATTAGGTCTTTATTTTGTAGGCGTCATCGGCATCGCGTTGAGTCAATCGTTTGTGATGTTGATGATCGGTCGCTTATTACAAGCGTTCGGTAGCAGCTCATTATTAACGTTAGTTGTTTCTTTAGTCTTTGCTACGCAAGCACAAAAAGTCGGCAATAAAGTGGGAAGTGTCGGTGCATTAGTAGCTTTATCTACGATCGTTGCACCGATCATCAGTGTGATCAGTTTAGTGAAGACACATGACTGGCGTGCGATTTACTTCATTTTGGCGGCATTGATTGCCGTGATGTTTTTACTTGGTTTCTTCTTGATGCCTAAAGATGAACAAACAACAGTCGAGTCTTTTGATATTAAAGGGAATACGATTTTTGTAATTGGGTTAGTTGCATTTAATCTATTACTAAGTCGTGGTGTACGTACTGGGAATATCATTGAAATCGTATTGTTTGTAGCGCTTATTGCACTTGCCTTATTCTGGTTTATGAAAATCGAAGCCAAACGTGAAGCGCAAAATCAAACTGTCTTATTCTCAAAACGCTTATGGCAACAACCACTTTATCGTACAGGACTTATTAGCGGACTTGTTACTGGTTTTGTGATGTCATTATTTGCTTTCTTACCTTCATTCATCGAATTTTCTTATCAAGTCGATGGTCGTAAAGCTGGATCATTTATGACATTGATGGCTGTTGGAACCTTGATTGGTGCCAAATTAGCTGGTATTTGGACAGAAAAACGAGGTGCGATGCGAGCTACTCGTGGTGGAATGGCGTTGATCGCAGTTAGTTTAGTCTTGATGTTCTTGACGCTCTCTTCATTTGGCTTATTCTTAGGTTCACTATTCTTATTTGGTCTAGCGATCGGGATGGTCATGACAGTACCACTACAAGTCATGGTCGTAGAAGCTTCACCAAGTGACCGTAATGTATCGCTTAGTCTACTTTCGATCTCTAAAAAAATGGGAATAGTTGTAGGGACGACTGTGATTAGTTTATTTGCAGTGATGACACATTCAATCGGATTAAAACCGATGCTACTTGTGTTGATCGTTTGTACGGTACTTAGTGTTGTTGTGTTAAGCAAAAAGGAGCAATAAAATGGAAAAACAGGCAATTTTATTAATGAGTTATGGAACACCAAATAATCTGGACGAAATCTGGGATTATTATACCCATATCCGTCATGGGCACGAGCCTTCAAAAGAATTATATGATGAATTAGTCGGACGTTATGAAGAAATCGGTGGGGTTTCACCTTTAGCTGCAGTTACTGAAGCGCAGCGTGAAGCGATCGAAGTGGCGATGAACCAAGATAGTGAGATCCAATATGAAGTATTCAATGGTTTACGCCATATTCATCCGTTTATCGAAGAAGTCTTAGATGAAATCGTTGAAAAAGGATTCAAGACAATTCATGGGATGGTTTTAGCCCCTCATAATTCAACCTTTATCCAACAATATCATGAACGTGTAACAGATCAATTAGCACCATTTACAGATGTTGCTTATATCAAGCACGATCATTTTTGGCAAGAAGAAGGCTTTTTAAACTTTTGGGCTAACCAAATCAAAAATACAATCGATTCAGAAAAGAAACAAAAATTCTTGTTTACTGCACATAGTTTACCGGAACGATTGCTTGCAAATGGCGATCCTTATGTCGATGAGATCAAAGGTGCCGCTAAAGCGATCGTGGCACATGTTGATGGTACAGTCGACTTTGACAATGCATGGCAAAGTGTGGGGCGTACGGCAGATAAATGGATCGGTCCTAACGTAGAGGACGTTACAGAACACTTGATCAAAGTCGAAGGATATGAAGAAATCATCTATATGCCATTTGGATTTGTAGCAGATAATCTTGAAACACTTTACGATAATGATATCGAATGTAAAGAACAAGTCGAAGCATTAGGGGCTAGTTATAAACGATTAGATATGCCCAATACACACGAAGTCTTTATTAGTGGTATGGTCAGCGAATTACGTAAATAAAAAGAGGCTGTGACGGAAGTGGCAGCTCCAAGAAATAAGCCAAATCATTCCGACAATAGGTCGGTAATGATTTGGCTTATTTTTCGAAGGAGTTACTTCTGGAACACCGTTTATTTTATAAGTGGGTGTGACAAAAATCTGTCACACCCACTTTTTGGTTATTCGAACATTTTTTTCGCTGCGCGCATCAACGTAGGGATATCTTTGTCATACCGAGGGGTTTTCACTAGTTTAGACATCGGTACGCCAGCAAAGTGGAACGCTGCAATCTCACCTGAGCGAACAGCACTTTGTTCAGTAAAGATCATTTGATACGGTTGTTCGACAAATTCACCAGTAAAGGCCAGATTTGTCGAATGTTCCGGGATGACTTTTGGACGATCGACTTTGGCGCGATTGTTGAATAAAGCCGAAGCGTAAGGCATATAGACTGGAATACAGTTGACGATAGCGTCTAAGATTTCATCTTCTTTTTCCATAATATTGATTGGACCAGGATCGACTTTAGACAATTGGCCTAGTAATTCTTGCGTCATTTCTTTTCCGGTCATTTTGATATATTCTTTGTCGACAAATTCACCACGACGTCTTGGGTATAAGAAGTATCCCCAAATCACCGTTTCATTTGGTTTTTGTGTCGTAAAGTGTGGTTGATGATGGACCACGATCGACATATTGACATCTTTTTGGCCAAGAGGTGTGATCGGAGTTGTGGAAACAAATGAATTTAACGCGTTTCCTGGTGTTTGTGTGGTGATTCGTACAATCTCGTTCAACAAGGTATGGTTTTTTGAAGTCAACGTAAAGCTGACCCATTCACTTGCATCGCGATCTGCAAAGAATTTATCTGGATTGCCGAGGTTATAGAATTTTTGGCTAATATTTTTCCACAAGGTCGATGCAGCACCATAATCCATATTTTCAGCAGCCGGTGTATCGTAATCCCCAAGAGTTGCTGAATCGGTGATCGAACCATTGGTAAATAGGACTGCGGTATCTTGATCGACTGGTACAAAAAGTTCTTCGTTGGTAGTCGTATCTATCATATGGATACCTGTTACAGTAATCTCATCTTGCATTGCCGTTTCTTTAAAGTCAAAATCAGTAACTAAACGATCGAGTACGATCTCACATCCTTGAGCTTTTAAATAATTGATCAACGGCAACATGATACTTTCAAATTGATTATAACGAGTACGATTGACACCGACTAAGTGCTCGATTTGCGTAAACTCATAAATCATTTGGTGCATATAGCGACGTAATTCTTGAGCAGAACTACGTGTCCGAAAAGCAAATGTCGTTTCCCACATGAACCAAAAGTTCGTTTCAAAAAAATGAGGAGACGTTTTGAAATAGTCAATGATCGTCACATTATCTAATTTTTCTTCTTCAGAATCTGGCATCATGATCAATTTTGTGAGCAATTTGCGGTCTTCGTTATTTAAACCGAGTTTGCCTCCATCAATAATACCTTTGCCACCTTCTAATAAACGCGCTTTATCAAACGTACGATGTTTTTCATCAAAGTCACGAGTATCTTCTTCAGCCGTCATACCAGGCTCAGTTGCTGAAGGAATACGACTTAATAGATCCATCAAATCGACATAGGTACGGTAGTTTAACATGCGACCACCGCGTGCGATATAGCCTTTTGTATTTTCCATTGGATGTTCTTTATTCCAGTATTCGTCCGTTACTGTGTCTGTTGGTGCACCATCATTTGATCCATGATCATCTAGAGAATAAAACGTAATCTGTGAACCATGCCATTTTCCTTCTTGAATTAAATAAACAGCTGCTGCCATATTGGCAATCCCGGCACCAATCATAATTGCTTTATTTTTACGCATCAGTTTTTCCTCCTTTCGTTTTAGCGTTCCATACTTGTATCGTATTCTTGATATAATACGTCATCATTTTCGAAAAATCCTGTTTTCTTTCCTAAAATGAATAATCCAGTTGCAATGATTCCAACACCGATTCCTAGTTTAAGTGCAGTGTTTTTCATACATTCCATCTTCTTTCTTTGAGATTTACAATGTCATTGTAGGACTACGTGCAAAATAGTGCAAGCTATAACCTAAATAAAATAGACACATTTCAAAATGTGTCTGAACTGTCAATTCTGTTCGTTTTCTAAAGCAAGTAATTGCGTTATACTACCGAATTTTATAAAAAAACACGACTCATTTATGAGTCGTGTAGGATTAATTGAAAGAAGTTAATTCGTGACCTAAAACAGCTACTAAATCTTTGCTATCTCCATCCAATTGACCTTCACGGATATCTTTTTGGATTCCAACAATAAAGCCAATCGCTTCTTGTGGCAATCCTGCTTCAGTCAATTGTTTGGTGTATTCTTCGTCTGTAAGTGCAAGCAACTCGATTTTTTCTGTTTGATCTTGTTGCAATAAATCAGCTAATTCTGGATAAGTCAAAGGTGTACCGCCTAATTCATAGATGGTTTGTTTGGGTGCGACATCAGCTAAGATACGGGCTGCGGCTTCAGCATAATCTTGCTTTTTCGCCCAAGCCGTTTTACCTGATCCAGCAGAATAAGGAAATGGTCGTTTTGCTGCAATCGCCTCAAGTAAAGCTCCTTCATTTTCTAAATACCAATTGTTACGTAAGAAAGCATAGTCTAAACCAGCTTCTTTGATCAAGTTTTCTGTTAATTTATGATCCGGAGCAACTAAAGCAGTGGATTGTTGCGCATTAGGAGCGCTTGTATAGGCAACAAATGTAACACCAGCTTTTTTTAATGCGTCTACTACGTTGCGGTGTTGTTGTTCGCGGGTCTCAAGGTCACCTGAAGAGACAAATAAAACGCGATCGATTCCTGTAAAAGCTGAAAGCAAAGATTCTGGATCTAAATAATCAGCTTGACGAATGTCGACGCCTAGTTCTTTTAAAGCATCTGCTTTTTCTAATGAACGAACCGTTACTGCGACTTGATCTTTACCTACTAGATCAATTAAAAATTGGACACTTTGGAACGCTAAATCTCCAGTTGCACTTGTTACTAAATACTTCATCTCTTTGGCCTCATTTCATTTTTGATTACAGTGAGTATATCACAATGCTTACAAAAAGGAAGTGAAAAGCATTAGAGCCGCGGCTAGATCGATCAAATCGATCACATAGTAGCGTTCTCTAATGCGACGATCGTTTGATAAATCTTAGGATATACATATGAAATCTCATCGACTGTAATTTTGGCAATTGAAAGTCGAATGGAGTTATCAAAGTGTGCGGTATGGAAAAAATTCGCCTGATTACTAACGACATAAATATGTTTTGCAGCTAAGGTGTCGAGTAAACGGGTCGCAGAAAGCTTTGGATGAAGGCGGATCGTTGCATAGTATCCGTCAGAACCTGTATAGACAGCGATACGATTATCCCATTTTTTTGTAAGTAATTTGATTTTTCTAAGTTTTTTCTTGAGATCTTAGTTGATCATTTGTTTGCTTTTATCTAGAAACTGATTGTGGATCAAAATACCTAGCACTGATTGTGAAATTAATGGGGGCGTGTAGTAATGCAAGTGCATGATCTCATTTACTGTATCCATATAAAAGGGATGAAGCTCAGGAGGTAAGCTGACGAAGCCAATTCTCAAATAAGGTAGGATCTTTGTAAATGAACCGAGATAAATACAATAGCTACCAGCTGCTAAATAATAAAGTGGCGTATAATTTGCTGTTGCGTAAGTATCTAAAAAATAGTCATCTTCAGCTAAATAGACATGATACTTTTGGGCTAACTGAATGATTTTTTTCGTTGGGCCAATGGGAGTGTCGTACTCAAAGGATTATGGTTTCGTGGTACGAGATAAAAGAATTTAAATAATTTAGGCAGAAGTCGCCCATCCTCTATAGGTGGGTGATGAATACCGACACATAAGGCATATTGCCTTTTTATTTTGCTTTATGGTATACTCAGTCTATAAAAGAAATGGGTTGATATAACAATGGAATTAGATACAAATAATCATTCAGTGTTTCTTCTTTACTATCACCTTGTTTTAGTTACAAAGTATCGTAGACAAGTGATTGATGATGAAATATCTGATTATGCTAAAGATACTTTTGAAAGAATTTCGAAATCTTATCATATTACTTTAGTTGAGTGGAATCACGACAAAGATCATATTCATATTATGTTCAAAGCTCAACCTAAAACAGAGTTAACAAAATTCATCAATGCCTACAAAAGTGCCAGTTCACGTTTGATAAAACGTGACTTCCCAAGAGTAAAACAGTTTCTTTGGAAAGAAATGTTCTGGTCTAAAAGTTTTTGTCTTTTGACAACTGGTGGTGCACCAATTGATGTGATAAAGAAATATATTCAAAATCAAGGAAACAATCATAAATAGAAAGTAGGTGAGCCTTATGGAACGACTAAAAGCATATAAATTCAGATTATATCCGACAGAGGAACAAGAATTGTTCTTTGCGAAGTCTTTTGGTTGTGTTCGTAAGGTCTACAATCTGATGCTTGATGATCGACAAAAAGCATATGAAAAAGTCAAAAATGGTTCTTCTAAAAAAATGTCGTTCCCAACACCTGCTAAATACAAGAAAGATTTTCCATTTTTGAAGGAAGTTGATAGTCTTGCTTTAGCGAATGCGCAACTCAATTTAGACAAAGCATATAAAAACTTTTTTCGTGATAAATCCATTGGATTTCCTCGATTCAAAAGTAAGAAAAATCCTGTTCAAAGCTATACAACCAACAATCAAAATGGAACAATCGCTTTGATGGATAATAACTTTGTCAAAGTTCCTAAGTTAAAATCATTAATTAAAATTAAACTCCATAGACACCCTAAAGGGGTTATCAAATCTGCAACAATATCCCGTCACTCAAGTGGTAAATATTATATTTCTTTGTTGTGCAAAGAAGAAGTTAGTGAATTGACTAAAACCAATTCGGTTGTGGGTATTGACCTAGGGATTACAGACTTTGCGATTCTTTCTGATGGTCAAAAAGTTGATAATAATAAATTCACGTCCAAAATGGAAAAGAAACTCAAGCGCGAACAACGTAAGGTATCAAGGCGTGCCTTATTGGCTAAACAGAATGGTATCAATTTGTTTGAAGCTAAAAATTATCAAAAACAAAAACGTAGAGTGGCTAGATTACACGAAAAAGTAGTGAATCAACGTACTGATTTTCTGAATAAGTTGAGTACAGATATTATCAAAAATCACGATATGATCTGTATTGAGGACTTAAACACAAAAGGTATGTTGCGTAATCATAAATTAGCCAAAAGTATATCTGATGTATCTTGGTCAAGTTTTGTGGCTAAATTACAATACAAAGCTGACTGGTACGGGCGAGAAATCATCAAAGTAGACAAGTGGTTTCCATCTAGTCAAATCTGTTCAGAGTGTGGACATAAAGACGGTAAGAAACCACTTAGTATTCGAGAATGGACTTGTCCTATTTGCTATACCCATCACGATCGAGATATCAACGCTAGTATCAATATTTTGAGCGAAGGTCTAAGAATACAAGCGTTAGCTTAGAAAAAGTCAAGAACCGTAGGAATTACGGGGATAGCTTGGTAAATAAGAGACACCGCTGTTAGTAAAGAAATACGCTATCAAGTATGCTCTGTTCCCAAGAAGCTCCCACTTCAAGCGTTACAAACCGCTAGGTTTAGCTAAGTGGGGAGTAGTTCACATAATTCGAGCTAGTCACAGCAAAAAATTATTAGCTGTGGCTCTTTGGATTTGAAAAAAGTTAAAATCCTGTTACACTGAAAAATAAGAGTACATATAAGGGATGTGAAGAGATGGCAACAATTAAAGATATTGCTACGATGACTGGTGTGAGTCCCACTACTGTTGCTAATGTAATCCATGGTCGAGTAGGAAAAGTATCTAAGGAAACTCAAGATAAAGTGAACAAAGCATTAAAAGAAACTAACTATACTGCACATATGGGTGGGCGGTTACTGGCAAAACATGGATCGAAAATCATCGGAGTAATTATTCAAGATTCTACTGCAGTCACAGATCATGTTTATGACAACCCTTACCAAGGTGAATTTTTACAAGCAGTTGAACGTAGTATTTCAGATGCCGGTTACTTTATGATGTTTCGGCGTATTTCTACGGTTGAAGAAGGTCTACGTTTAGTAGAAATGTGGAATTTAGAAGGATTGATTATATCCGGATCGCATATAAAAGAAGTAGAAGTCTGGCGTGAAAAACTCAATGTACCTGTTGTCTTTTTAGATATGTATCAACAAGGTAAACAGTTATCCCAGATGAACGTTGGAATCGATGATTATCATGGTGGTTGCTTAGCAGGTAAATATTTGATGAAAAACGGACACAAACGTGTAGCATTTTTAGCACAAGCGGGTGAAGAAGAGATAATAGAAGGTTTAGATGCAGTTAGAGGACAAGGATTTATCGATACATTTGTTAATAGGCAGTGTGATGCTAAATGGCTACCAGTTCCAGCTATGAGAAAAGACTATCACACATATTTAGATGATTTTATCGCTACCAAAATCCAGTCCTATACAGCATTATTTTTTACATCTGATTTATTAGCAGTACAAGCGATATCAAAATTTCATGAAGCAAAAATAGGCATCCCATCTGAACTATCAATTATCAGTTTTGACGGAACTTTACTTTCGCAATACGCAGTACCACGCTTAACAGTTATAAAACAAAATGTAATAGCAAAAGCAAATGCGGCCATCCAATTAGTATTGCAAGCAATTAAAGAAGATAAAAATGATTTATCTTCAGTATCAATTCCAGTTGAATTGATCGTCGGAGAGTCTGTTAGGAAAATTTAAAAAGCATCTTGACCAATTATTTGTCAGATGCTATACTTTTTTATAAGGTGTCACGTGACACCTTATAAAAATAAAGTTAGGTGTGACGTAACACCTGGGAGAGGGATTAAGGATGAATAAAAAAATTATTTTTTTGGCTTTTAGTGTAATCGCTACCATTTTTTTATCTAGTTGTAGTTCTACTGCAGATCAAGGGAAAAAACAAGTAGAATTTTTCAGTAGTAAATCAGAAAATCAAGTTATTTTAAAGCAGTTTGTTGATGAATATGAAGCCAGTCATCCAGATGTTAAAATTATCTTGAGTACACCTGCAGATGCGGGAACGGTTTTACGTACGCGTTTAGTTAAAGATGATATTCCAACGATTATTGCGTACGGTGGAGATGTGACATATACCGAGCTTGCCAATGTAGGAATGTTAGAAGATCTATCCGACGAATCCTTTGTTCAAGATATTCTCCCAGCGTATAAAAAAATGACTCAAGATCTACAACAAGATCGGACAAAACTTTATGGTGTTCCTTACGTAGCGAATGCATCTGGTGTCATTTATAACGAAGAATTATTCAAGCGATATAATCTTGAAATCCCTCAAACTTGGGACGAATTTATTCAAGTTTGTCAAATTTTCAAAGAAAATAATATCACACCAATCGAAGGTACTTTTAAGGATGCTTGGACCTTACAAGCTTTATTCAACCCAATCGCAGGTACATTATCTCCAGATGAAATGATACGTGATCGCAAAGAAAACAAAACGAAATTTCAAGATGAATGGCCGGAAGTATTAGAAAAAATGGCTGAAGCAATAACGTATACTCAAAAAGATGCAATGGGAACAAGCTATGCAGATGGTACTCAAGCATTTGCTAAAGAAGAATCAGCAATGTTAATCAACGGAACATGGGCGATCCCAGAAGTTGTGAAAGCAAATCCTGAGTTAAAGATAAATATTTTTCCACTTCCAGCTAGTAATGAATCATCAAAAAATGTAGTCACAAGTGGAGTTGATGTCATGTTTATGATGGGAAAAGGAACTAAAAATCAAAAAGAAGCAAAAGAATTTATCCACTTTCTTTTAGAAAAGAAACAACTTGCTCGTTATTGTGATGATCAATTTGCTTTTTCAGCAATCAAAGGAGTATCACAAACAGAACCTTCCTTAAGTGGAATCAGTCCATATATTGAAGATGGAAAAGTGACCGATTTTATTGATCATTTATTACCAAATGGATACGACCTTGCGTCTATGCTATCTGAATTTGCATTAGATCAAACTAAAAATTCTAAAAATCTAAAATTAAATACCGAACGTATATTAAATAAAATGGATGATACCTACGATGTAGCCAATATTAAATAAAAGGGGAAAAAGACATGAAAAATATGAAAATTCATAAAGCTTTTTATTGGATGACACTTCCATTAGTTGCTGTATTCTTCTTATTTCATACGATACCTTTTTTACAAGGTATCTTTTATAGCTTTACAAATTGGCGCGGATATGGTGAATGGAACTTTGTTGGAATTCGTAATTATTTGCATATGTTTAAAGATCCTGATATTGCGCAAAGTTATTTATTTACATTTAAATTTGCAATTGTTTCAACTATTTTAGTTAATATCATTGGACTAGGGATTGCATTAGGTTTGAATGCTAAAATCAAATTTCAGAAGTTTTTGAAAGCCGTCTATTTTCTTCCTTATATGTTAGGGACATTGATAGTAGGATTTATTTTTAATTTTATTTTTGCACAACTTCTTCCAGGTTTTGGTATTGCAGCAGGAGTTGAATCTTTAAGTGTGAATATATTAGGAACAGAACACGCTTGGATCGGGATTGTAGTTGTTACAGTATGGCAAGCATTAGCTTTTACCACATTGATTTATTTATCTGGACTACAAACGATTGATCAAGATATTTATGAAGCAGCAGATATCGATGGAGCAAGTGGATTTATGCTTTTTAGAAAAGTGACGTTTCCATTACTAGCACCTTTTTTTACTATCAATATGGTATTATCTGCCAAAGGATTTTTAATGGCGTTTGATCAAATCGTTGCTATGACTGGTGGTGGGCCAGGAGTATCTACAACATCGATTTCGTTATTGATCTATAAAAAAGGATTTACTGGTGGTCAATTTGCATACCAATCTGCAAACTCTGTAGTCTTGTTTTTAGTCGTCGTAACGATTTCGATCATTCAGTTACGCATTCTTGAGAAAAGAGAGGCGAATATGCGATGAATTCAAGTAAAAAATTTTTACGTAAACATGATGGAGCCGTCAACTGGCCCTTAACGATACTTTTGATGGCTTTGGCGATATTCACGATTTTTGGTCCACTTTATATGACCTTGATGATTGCTGTGAAAGATCCTTCTCAAATGGATAATATTTTAAAATGGCCATCGACCTTTCATTGGGAAAATTTTAGTCAAGCATGGACGTTGACGGATTACCCACGTAAATTTGGCAATACTTTATTTATCACAGCGATAAATTTAGTATTCACGATTTTTACTAATAGTTTAGCAGCTTATGCAATTACGCGTAATCGCTCTAAGTCGAGACTCTTTAACTTACTCTATTACTATTTTATCAGTGCAATGTTTATCCCTTTTAATGTTTTGATGTTACCATTAGTAAAACAGGCCTCAATTTTTAACATGGATAATATCTTTGGTATAACCTTCTTGTATATTATTTTTGGATTACCGATGAACACGTTCTTATATACAGGATTTATTAAGAAGATCCCAGAAGCATTAGATGAAGCAGCAGTCATCGACGGTGCGACACCTTGGCAAATCTTTTACCATGTAATCTTCCCTATGCTCAAACCGATTCATGCAACTGTAGCAATTTTGAGCTTTATGTGGACTTGGAATGATTTCTTAATGCCATTGATTTTTTTAAGTAATCCAAATCAACAAACGTTACAACTATCTCAATATATTTTCCAAGGACAATTTTCAACTCAATACAATATGGCATTTGCATCGTATTTAATGGTTATTTTACCTGTACTTTTGATTTATATCTTTTTCCAAAAGTGGATTATAGCTGGTGTAACTGATGGAGCATTAAAATAAAAAATAGTAGGAGTGTGTAAGAATGGAAAAAGCAAAATGGTGGCAAACCACAACCGTTTATCAAATCTATCCTCGAAGCTTTCAAGATAGTAACGGAGATGGAATTGGGGATATTCGCGGGATCATTGACCGGTTAGATTACTTAGAAACGTTAGGGATTGGTGCGGTTTGGTTGAGTCCAGTCTATCAATCTCCAAATGATGACAATGGCTATGATATTAGTGATTATGAAGCGATCATGGCTGAATTTGGCACCATGGAAGACATGGATGAATTATTAGTAGAAGCTGCTAAACGTAATATTAAAATCGTGATGGACCTAGTGGTTAATCATTCCTCTGATGAACATACTTGGTTTATTGAAGCCAAAAAGGGAAAAGATAATCCCTATCGCGACTATTATGTCTGGCGCGATCCTGTCAATGGTCAAGATCCAAATGATTTAGGATCTGCTTTTGGTGGAAGTGCTTGGGAATTTGATGAAGCAAGTGGTCAGTATTATTTGCATTTATTTAGTAAAAAACAACCTGATCTAAATTGGGAAAATCCTGAATTACGTCAAAAAATTTATGATATGATGAATTTTTGGCTTGAAAAAGGTATTGGTGGTTTCCGAATGGATGTTATCGACTTGATCAGTAAACAACCAGATCAGGGAATTACCGGAAATGGGCCTAAATTGCATGATTATTTACAAGAGATGAATCAAGCAACTTTTGGACAAAAGCAATACGATGTGATGACAGTAGGGGAAACGTGGGGGGCGACTCCAGAAATCGCAAAACTTTATTCTGATCCAAAACGTCATGAGTTGTCGATGGTCTTTCAATTTGAACACGTTGGATTAGATCAACAAGAAGGCAAAGAAAAATGGGATCTACGTCCACTAGAAGTCAAAGAATTAAAAGAAGTATTGACCAAATGGCAAACATCTTTAGGTCATGAAGGATGGAATAGTCTATTTTGGAACAATCACGATTTGCCAAGAATCATCTCGCGTTGGGGAGATGACCAAGAATATCGCGTCGAAAGTGGAAAATTATTTGCGATCTTATTGCATTTGATGAAAGGAACACCTTATATCTATCAAGGTGAAGAGATCGGGATGACGAATTACCCGATTACGGATATTTCTGAAGCAGAAGATATTGAAACGATCAATTTGTATCATGAACGAATCGAAAAAGGATATAGTAAAGAAGATGTATTGCTTTCGATCAATACAAAAGGGCGCGACAATGCGCGAACACCAATGCAATGGGATGAGACAAAGCATGCTGGTTTTACAACAGGCACACCTTGGCTACATATCAATCCAAACTATAAAACGATTAATGTCAAAGCTGCTTTAGCAGATCAACATTCATTATTTTATACGTATCAAAAATTGATCGCCTTGCGTCAAGAGGAACCTCTTGTTGCTTGGGGTGAATTTGAACTATTGGATACAGTAGATGAAGTTTTTGCGTATGTTCGCAGTTACGAAGGGAAAAAATGGCTAGTCGTTGGGAATATTTCCAAGTTGCCACATCTACTTGAAATGCCAAAAACTAAAGGTGCCGTCATTATCAAAAATTATCCACGTACGGAATTTTCGGGAACGATCAAGTTAAAACCATATGAAGCGTTTGTCATCAAATTAGCTTAAAAAAAGTAGCATCATCATATTCGATGGTGCTACTTTTTTTGTTTAAAAAACGAACATTAAAGAATTTTAATGTTCTATTTGTTAAGTTTTTGTTTGTTTGTTGATTTTGTTATTTTATAATACGGTTGTGTTTAAAAAACGAACGAGGGGTGTTTAGATGAGGAAAAATGTTCATTATTTTCTTCTGTTTCCCGGTGCGATCCTACTGTTGTTTTTTATGTTTATCCCTTTAATAACGACGATTGTACCGACTTTTTTTACTAGCCATGGTGGGGTGGGCAACTATACGAATTTTTTTGAAAATCAGTTCAATCGCTCGGTTTTCTTCCGTACGATTCGGGTATCTGTGATCGTATCGATTTGTTGTTTGATTCTTGGGATCCCAACTGCGTATTACATGGCGAGCTTATCCAAAAAATGGCGTGGGATTCTAATGGCGATGACGTTGTTTCCCTTGCTGACCAACTCAGTGATTCGTAGTTTTGCTTGGATCAATATCTTAGGGAAAAATGGATTAGTCAATACTATCCTACTAAAACTACACATCATCGAAACACCAATTGCATTATTGTATACAGAATTTGCGATTATTATCGGTTCGATTTATTTATTTCTCCCAACGATGATCATGACTTTGATTGGTGTAATGGAAACGATCGAGGGCGATACGATGGAAGCTGCTGAAACATTGGGCGCGTCACCGCTTACGGCTTTTTTCAAAGTCGTAGTCCCGTTGTCTTTGCCTGGTGCTGTAGTGGGAAGTATTTTAGTTTTTACGGGAACGTTGACTGCGTATACAACACCACAATTACTAGGAGGAAATAAAAAAATGATGCTGGCGACTTTCCTTTACCAACGGGCAACGACCTTAGGTGATTGGAATGGAGTAGCTGTGATCGCCTTTATTATGATCGTAACGACGGTGATCGTTATGAAACTATTAGATGTATTGGCAAAAAGATTAGATAGAAGGGAAGCTTAGTTGTGAGAAAAAATAAATTAAGTATGGGGATTGCGATGCTAGTTTTTGCATTCTTATTTTTCCCTTTAGTTTTGATTGTCGTTACTTCATTTGGAACAGAAGCTGCAATTAAATTTCCAATCAAAGGTTTTACGCTCGATTGGTATGCCAATGCCTTGCGATCTGAGTCAATGGTCCAAAGTTTCTTTTTAAGTTTGCAAATCGGATTACTTGCAACAGTGCTGGCTTTAGTGATTGGAATCCCAGCATCTTATGCTTTATCGCGTTATTCGTTTAGAGGGAAAAAATTATTGAAAAGTTTTTTCTTATCGCCAACAATCATTCCAGGAATTGTAGTTGGCTATATTTTGTTTCAGTTTATCGTTTTATCATTAGGTCTCCCAATCGCTCAAGGTTTATTGATCGGTCATTTTTTGATCAGTTTACCATATATTATTCGCGTTGTGGGTTCATCGATGGAACAGTTAGATTACTCGATTGAAGAAGTCGCTTGGTCATTGGGATGTACAAAAATACGAGCATTTATGAAAATCGTATTGCCAAATGTCACATCTGGGATCTTTGCAGCGTTTATGTTAGCATTTGTCAACTCGTTCAATAATGTCCCGGTGTCGATGTTCTTATCTGGACCGGGAGTGACGATGCTTCCGACTTCATTATTAAGTTATATGGAATACAATTACGATCCGACTGTTTCAGCGATTTCAGTAATGTTGATGGTATTGACCATCGTCTTGATGATCGTGATTGAAAAAACATTAGGGTTAGCAGCGATTTCTTAAGGAGGATATCTTGTGTCATTTGTAGAATTAGATAATATTCGGGTAAGTTATGATCAGAAGCAAAATATTTTAGAAGAGCTTACGATCTCGATGGAAAAAGGTGAGCTTGTATCGTTATTAGGACCTAGTGGTTGTGGGAAAACAACGACTTTACGCGTGATTGCAGGCTTGATTGAGCCAAACGAAGGGACGTTTAAAGTCGATCAAGAAGAGTTGACGCATGTGCCGGTACATAAACGGAATTTTGGGATGGTGTTTCAAAGTTATGCGTTGTTTCCACATTTGACGATTTTTGATAATGTAGCGTTTGGTTTAAAATTACGCAAAGTCAGTAAATCTGAAATCAAACGTCGCGTAGAGGAAATGTTAGCAGTGTGTGGCTTAGAAAATTTAGGAACACGTTATCCAAAACAATTATCAGGAGGGCAACGTCAGCGTGTCGCGTTAGCTCGAGCATTGATTATTGAACCTAAACTGCTGTTGTTAGATGAGCCTTTATCGAATCTAGATGCTAAGCTACGTGTGGGGATGCGGATCGAAATCAAACGCATCCAACAGCAATTAGGGATCACGACTGTTTTTGTCACACATGATCAAGAAGAATGTTTTTCGATCTCAGATAAAGTAGCGATCATGAATAAAGGGGTCATCGAACAATACGATACACCAGAAAAAATCTATCGTTTACCAAAAACGAAATTTGTCGCAGAATTTATTGGTTTTGAAAACTTTTTTACAATCAACAAACAACAAGATCACTATACATTGGAAAATGGGTTGGTTGTCGAGTCGACGATTTCTGATTTAACACACACTCAAGGAATCGGTACGATTCGCCCAGAAGATATTGTAGTTACAGCTTCAGGTCCGATCAAAGGAACTGTATTGGTCCGTACGTTCTTAGGCAAGAGTTATCAATACGAAGTAGAAACAGCAATCGGAACGCTTTTAGTGACAAGTGATGATACGAAGATTTATGAAGTTCAAGATGAGATTCATTTAGCATTACCAAAAGAAAAATTAGTCTTATTAGAAGGGTGAAAAAAATGAAAAAAATCGTATATGCAACATTAGGGTTATGTGCGCTAGTTTTAGGAGCTTGTGGGAATAGCGAGGCGAACACTTCCTCTTCAACTGATCATGGTAAAGAAGATACTTTAGTTGTTTCGACATTTGGTTTGAGTGAAGATATCGTGAAAAAAGATATTATCCAACCATTCGAGTCTGAAAATGATGTGAAGATCACTTTGGATATTGGGAATAGTTCTGATCGTTTTACTAAAATGAAAAATAACCCAAATTCAGGTATTGATGTTATCGAATTGGCGCAAAACAATGCGACTCAAGGTGCACAAAATGATTTATTTGTTAAATTAACTGAAGAAAATGTTCCAAATATCGCGCAATTAACAGACAATGCGAAAGAAGTACTAGATAGTGGAGCTGGTGTTCCGATCGCGGTAAACAGTATTGGAATCATTTATGATGAAGCTAAGGTCGGACATAAAATCTCAGATTGGTCAGATTTATGGGCAGAGGATCTAAAAGGGAAAATCGCTATTCCAGATATCTCAGTTACAGCAGGTCCGCTATTTTTATATGTAGCAGGCGATTATGCGAAAACACCAGTTGTGAAAGATGATGGAAAAGCTGCATTTAAAGCCTTAGAAGAACTAAAACCAAATATTGTTAAAACTTACTCAAAATCATCTGATTTAGCTAATATGTTCCAATCAGGAGAAGTAAGTGTCGCTGTTGTAGCTGACTTTGGTGTAGACATGATCAAAGCTTCTACTCCAGATGCAACGTATGTCGTGCCAGAATCTGGAACATATGCGAATTTTAATACGGTAAATATTCCAAAAACTAGTCAAAATCAAGAATTAGCATTGAAATTTATTAACTATCGTATTAGCGAACAATCACAAAAAACAAAAGCCACTTCTTTGAACGAAGCGCCAACGAACAAAGAGGTTGTATTAACAGATGAAGAATCTGAGAATAAAACATATGGTGAAATTGCTAATCGAGCAAAACCAGTCGATTTTACATTGATCAATCAACAAATGACAAGTTGGGTCGATCAATGGAACAATCTAATGAATAATTAAGGATGGGAAATATGCAAGTAGATATGTTGATCAAAGATGCGTGGGTTTATCAAACCGTTCGCCGAGTATTTGAAAAAAAACAAGTCTATCTTTTAAACGATAGCATCTACTATGTCGCCACTGAATTAGATGATACGCTAAGTGCTAAAATAACTATCGAAGCCGAGGATCAATATTTGATTCCCGGCTTGATTGATATCCATATGCATATCGAAAGTTCAATGACGACACCAGAGATTTTTTCGCAAACAGTACTGCCTTATGGAGTCACAACCGTTGTAGCAGATGCTCATGAAATGGCGAATGTTTTTGGAATTGAAGGACTGAGGTACTTTTTTGACTGTCCGACAGTACTTGATATTTTTCAAGCAATCCCATCATCAGTGCCATCGACTAAACCAGAGCTTGAGACAACTGGCGGTAAAATTGGATTAGCTGAAGTAACCGAGTTGCTTACTTGGCCAAAAATGATTTGTTTGGGAGAAGCGATGGATTTTAAAGGGATCGCTTATGAAAAAGACTCGCTGATTCGGCAAATCATCGAACTTTGTTTAACAACTAATAACACGATGCCGATCGAAGGACATATCCCGAAAATATATGAGCGTGAGTTAGCTGACTTTTTAAGTAGCAAGATCACCTCCGATCATACTCATCAGTTTGCTGAACATTTAATTGAAAAAATGGAAGCAGGCTTATTTATCGAATTACAGGAAAAATCATTGACTAAAGAAATCGTTGAATGCTTGATGGAGCATCGTTTATTCGATCATGCATGTATCGTAACGGATGATGTGATGGCTGATCAATTGCAACATGGTCATTTGAATTTGTTGGTACAAAAACTGGTCGAACTAGGTATGCCGATAGAAGATGCGCTTTACTTAGCAACTTATACACCTGCTAGAAGGATGCACTTGACGGATCGCGGACGAATCGCACCTGGTCAATTAGCAGATATCGTATTACTCGATTCACTAGAGAATTGGCAAGTGGATCTGGTGATCAAATCAGGTGTGATCGCATATAGGAAAGATCAAGAGATTGTGTATGAGGTATTGCAAACATTTCCAGCAGCTTTTTATCATAGTCTGGAGTGTGAACCATTAACTAAAGCAGACTGTCAATTGTCAACGTCGACTAAACAGACTAGTGTACATTGTCGTGTCATAAAAAGAGAAAAAATCGGAACCTTTACTTCACTTGTTGTTGAAGAATTTCCAGTAGTAGATCAAAAAGTACAAATTGATCCTTTAAATACGTGTTATTTACTTGTGCAAGAACGGTATACGAAACAACATCGTATTTCTAAACAATTGATCAAAGAGTCGTTTACCGACAAAGGATGTATCGCTACGACTTGGGCTCATGATCATCATAATCTATTGATTATGGGAAATGATGCAGAATCGATGATCTGTGCTCAAAAGCGTTTGCTTGAATTACAAGGTGGATATGTTGTTGTAAAAGCAGGGGAAGTAATTGCAGAATGCCCATTGCCGATCGGTGGAATTATTTCTCAAGAACCAATCGCGATTTTAGGTCAACGCTTGCAAGAAGTGCGTCATGCAATGAATAAGTTGGGCTATTATCATGCTAATGAGATCATGTCATTTTCGACGCTTTCTTTACCTGTTTCACCAGCGTATAAAGTGACGGATTTTGGTTTATTAGAAACCAAAACGCAACGATTTCAATCCGTGATTATGAAAGAGGAAAGAGAGGGAAATCATGACGACACAATTGATTTATAATAGTACGATTTTGACGATGGATGCGCAACAAACTATTTTTCAAAATGGTTATGTGTATCTTGAAGGATCTGTAATCAAACAAATCGGCAATATGACAGATGCCTTTATTCCAGAAGCTGAAATCATGATTGACGGTCAAAAAGGTATTTTGATGCCAGGAATGATCAATACACATACACATTGTGGTATGATTCCCTTTCGTTCTTTGGGCGATGATGTGCCAGACCGATTGCGACGTTTTTTATTTCCTTTAGAACAAAAAATGACACCGGAATTAGTCTATGCTTCTTCCAAGTATGCTATGGCGGAAATGTTACTAGCAGGTGTGACGACGTTTGCCGATATGTATTATTTCGAAGAGGAGGTCGCAAAAGCTGCTGAAGCAATGTCGATGCGTGGATTTGTAGGTGAAACGATTATTGATATGCCAGTATGTGATGCCGAAACTGTCGATCGTGCTTTAAAAAATGCAGAACAATTGATTCAAAAATGGCACGATCATCCTTTGATTACCCCAATGATCGCACCTCATGCACCAAATACAAACACGACTGAGGGATTGAAAAAAGTACAACAATTGGCTCAGCGCTATAAGGTTCCTGTGATGATGCACGTTGCTGAAATGGATTATGAAATGGACTATTTTCAAGAGAAATTTGGACAAACACCGATCCGTTATTTAGAAAGTTTAGATTTTTTCACGCAACGCTTTATTTTAGTTCATGCTATTTTTGCAAATAAGGACGATTTGGATTGCTTGGCAAACTATACGCAAACAACTACAATCGCGCATTGCATTGGAGCCAATACAAAATCTGCTAAAGGGGTCGCTCCGATTTCCGCGATGCTAACTAAAAATCTGACAGTTGGTCTGGGAACTGATGGTCCAAGTAGTGGCAATACGCTGGATCTATTCACACAAATGCGCATGTTTGCGAATATTCATAAAACAACAGAAAAAAATCGTGCTTGTTTTAAAGCTGAAGAAATCGTAGCACTCGCTATATCATCTGGTGCCAAAGTATTAGGAATTGAAGATCAAGTGGGGTCTATTGAAATTGGCAAACAAGCTGACTTAACACTGGTGGAAACCCAATCAGTCAATATGTTTCCTATCTATGATCCCTATGCAGTGCTAGTTTATTCTGCTAATAGTGGTAATGTGCATTCAGTTTGGGTTGATGGTAAGCAAGTTGTAAAAGAAAAACAACTAATAGAGCATCGCTTATCAGAATTACGAACGACATTGGACCATCAAATGACTACATTTAAACAAGATGCAGCGGCATATTCTTTAGAATAAAGGCCAATCTTTTGGGGATTTTTAGGTTCCATAGTATCATAATGGTATCAAAATAAAAGGAGCGGTCATATGTCAGAATATCAAGTGCCCAAAGTTTGGAAATGAGAAGATGAGAATGAAAATAAAACGGGAAATCGTCCAACGGCAGGTAGTCGTTTTGAGCAACATTTACCCGTCGGCGATGCCCCTTTTCAACTCTATTCATTAGGAACACCTAATGGAATCAAAGTAACAATCATGTTTGAAGAGTTAAAAGAAGCAGGTGTAACAGAAGCTGATTATGATCTTTATTTGATCAATATTGGTGAAGGAGATCAATTTGGTTCAGATTTTGTGGACATCAATCCTAACTCTAAGATTCCTGCGATGTTTGACCAAAGTCAAACACCACGAGTAGATTTATTTGAATCTGGTTCGATCTTAGTCTATCTGGCTGAAAAATTTGGACATTTTTTACCCAAAGAAATCCATAAACGTACAGAAGTGATGAACTGGTTGTTTTGGCAAATTGGTTCAGGTCCTTACGTGGGTGGTGGTTTCGGTCATTTCTTCAACTATGCACCAAAAAAGATCGAGTATGCGATCGATCGTTTTACAATGGAAACAAAACGTCAACTAGATCTATTAGATCAAACGTTAGCTAAACGTCCGTATATTGCAGGCGATGAGTACACGATTGCCGATATTGCGATTTGGTCATGGTATGGTCGATTAGCCTTAGATAAATTATATGCTGGTTCATATGAATTTTTAAATATGGATGAATACACACATGTATTAGAATGGGCACACCGGATCAATGAGCGTCCAGGGGTCCAAAACGGCTTGAATGTTGAGTATAAACCTTTACGTTAAACAAAAAACAATCGTCTGAAAAAGACGGTTGTTTTTTTGTTGTTTTAGTACACGTGCTTAAAAAATCACGTATACTAAAAGTAAACGATAAAAAGGAGCCGATTAGTTTGAAAATATTTCCTTGGTTAGCGCTAGCGACTTGTTGTGTTGCGCTAAGTGCTTGTTCACAAACGACAGCGAAAACTAAGTCGACTACACAAGTAAAGCAAACGAGTACGACGTCTTCAATGAGTGAAACGACTGCAACAAGTACAAAAGAGACGTCCACCACAACTACACAAGCGACACAAGCATTGTTATGGGATAATAAGAAAAAAGAAGAATTAGCAAGTTTTATGCAACGTTGGGGGAAAACGATGAATCAATCGTACACATCCTATGATGAAGCCAACAGTTCTAATTATGCGGGCTTACATTTTCCAGCCGATTTTGATAAATATACCATGGCAGTCGATGACATCACGACTACGATTGCTTGGTCAACAAATGGATTAGGTGAAGCAGAGTATAATGTGGTAGCAGTCTATTGCGATGTCGATGGCGGGACGATCGGCGGACATCTATATTTATTTGCTTTCAAAGAGCAACAACCAGTCGTCTTGATTACCGAACAAAACCAAGCGACACCAGACAATCGCTTGCATTTTACTGTAACAAAAAATCAAGAGTTGAAAAATGGTTTCGCTAAAATCGCCAATGAGCCTATAAATACGACCACTACAAGTATGAGTCAAACAAAAGAAGTGATCCCTAATAGCAAGTTAGTTGCAGCAAAAGTATGGATCAAACACTATAATCTAACTACGAAAGAACAAGTTGAAAGCTCAATGAAATCACTTGATGCACTTGATGTTTACAGTACACCTTCACTACAGATCTGGAGCACAGGTGTTGTAGTCAATAAATCCGTAACGTATATCACCGCTACGCCATTAGCTGGTGGTATGGTGACTTATCATAATAACGAAGACGGCACAGTGATCGATTATCCTGTACCGACTCATTTTCAAGATAAAAACTGGGATGATCCTGTCAAAGGGAAACAAATGGCTAATGAGATCATCGATCAAGCACAAACGATTTCTATCGAAAATATTTCAGATGAATTAGCACAACCGTTAGCGAAGTTTATGACCGGAGAGATTAGTCAGTAAGCGCGTGAAAGGGCGCGAGTAGCTCAGTCAGATACAAATCAACTGCCTCGAGAGTTTGTGTGGCAAATTGTTCCACGATCGCTGAGCCGATCACGATACCATCGCAGATCGATAAAAAATAAGCGACATCAGTAGCATTCGTGATCCCAAATCCTGCACACACAGGTAAATCAGTGGTCGATTTGATCTGTTTGAAGTAAGGCGCTAAGTCTTGTCTTTCGTTTTGCTTACCGGTGATACCGTTGACGGTTACAGCATAAATAAATCCAGTAGCTTGTTTTGTCAATGTAGCGATTCGTGATTGAGGACTAGTCAAAGAGACCATCGTAATCAAGGTGAAATCACTAGGTAAGTGATTGGTTACAAGTTGTCGGTGCTCATAAGGCAGATCTGGGATGATCAATGCTTCCACTTGAGTTGGTTGTAAAGCTTTTATGAGGGGCTCGATCCCGTAATGAAAAAATGAATTGGCATATCCCATTAAAATAATCGGAACATGAAAGGTATGTGTTTGTAAAAAGTCGAGGACTTTTTGCAATGTCACGCCTTTTTTGCGGGCTTCGATCCCAGCTTGTTCAATCAAAGGGCCGTCAGCAACTGGATCAGAAAAAGCAATCCCAAGTTCGATAGCAGTCGCACCATGCTTTTCTAAGAGTCTGATTTCATCGGCTAAGCGATCCAATCCATCAGCGCCAGCCATCAGATAGGGAATGAATTGTTTTTTAGTTGTCTCGAGTTTCATTGCATTTCCTCCATATATTGTTTGACTTGATGGACATCTTTATCGCCGCGACCAGATAAACACACAACGATACGTTTTGAACGATCGAGTGTAGGAGCTAATTTCATCACGTGAGCGATAGCATGCGCACTTTCTAAAGCAGGAATGATGCCTTCTGTTTGTGCTAATAAATGAAATGCCTCAAGTGCTTCTTCATCGGTCACAGAAGTATATTCTACTCGATCAGTCGTGTGTAAAAATGAATGTTCAGGACCGATCCCTGGATAATCGAGTCCAGCTGAGATCGAGAAGGCTTCTTCTATTTGTCCATCGCTATTTTGTAATACATGCATCTTTGTACCATGTAAGATTCCTATTTCACCTTTAGTCAAAGAAGCAGCATGCTCTTTGGTATCTAGTCCTTTTCCAGCTGCTTCGACACCGATCAAACGTACAGGATCATTTAAAAAAGGATAGAATAAACCCATAGCATTACTGCCGCCACCAATACAAGCAAGCGCGATATCTGGCAGTACAGATTCTGAAGCTAGTAATTGCGCACGTGCTTCTTTGCCGATTACACTTTGATAATCACGAACGATTTCAGGAAAAGGATGTGGACCTAAAACAGATCCTAACACATAATGCGTGTCTTCTACGTGAGCAACCCAGTAACGTAAGGCCTCATTGACGGCATCTTTTAGCGAATGACTACCAGAAGTGACTGGCTGTACTTTAGCACCTAAGAGCTCCATTCGAAAGACATTTAGTTCTTGACGTTTCACATCGACTTCACCCATAAAAATAATACATTCCATCCCAAACAGTGCTGCAGCAGTTGCCGTTGCTACGCCATGCTGACCAGCACCTGTTTCAGCTACGATCTTATGTTTTCCCATTTTTTTTGCGAGTAAGACTTGTCCGATCGCATTGTTGATTTTATGTGCTCCGGTATGATTTAGATCTTCGCGTTTTAAATAGATCTTGGCCCCACCTAGTGTTTCAGTTAAGCGTTTTGCATAGTATAAAGGATTTTCACGGCCAACATATTGAGCTAAATAGTAGGCTAGTTCTTCTTGGAAAATCCGATCTTGTTGCGAAGTGCGATAGGTTTGTTCTAATTCTTTTAACGCATACATCAGTGTCTCTGGGACGAATTGGCCTCCAAAGTCGCCATAAAAACCTTGTTCATTTGGTTGATTGTACATAATATTCCTCCTTGACCGCCTTACAAAAAGCGCGGATTTTTTTTGGATCTTTTTTATAGTTGGTTTCAACTCCACTTGATACATCGACGACAGCTGGATGGAAATAGTGAATCGCTTGTTTGACATTACTAGCATCCAAGCCACCCGCGATCCATAGCTCATCGGTATTTAATCTTGAAGGCTCAATTTTTGACCAATCAAAAGGTTTTCCTTGACCACTATGTTTTGCGTCTAGTAATAAAGAGGGATAATGATTAGATTCTAGTGTATCAAGAGAGCGTGCAGTGATTTTAGGTAGCGAACTAGTATAATTTGGCATTGAGCCATGGATCTGCCAAAAATCAAGTGGTACTTGTGTTTCGATTTTTGCAAGTAACGTAGGGCTTGGTGATACGATCACGCCTACGATACTTATGTGTTTGGGTACGATGCTTGCCAGTGCTTGTGCTTGTTTTAAAGAAAGTTGTCGGGGGCTTTTTGCAAAGACAAACCCTACATAACTCGCACCATAAGCATCTGCATAAAGAATATCTTCTACAGTTTGAACACCACATATTTTAATTTTTGTCATATTCTTTTTACCTGTAAAGCTTTAGCAGTTGTTAAAATATCAGAACTTTTCATTAATGTTTCACCGACTAAAATGCCGTCGTAAGTTGCGGCTACACGCTGAACGTCTTCAGGAGTTTTAAATCCAGATTCGCTGATCAATACGTGCTCTTTTTTGTATGGAGCCAAGCGTTCACTAACTGTAAGTGACACTTCAAACGTTTCAAGATTGCGATTGTTGACTCCAATTAATGTTGCACCTAACGCTTGCGCTTGTTGTAGTTCAATGAGATCGTGCGTTTCAACTAAAACTTCTAAATCGTTTGCTGTTGCAAAAGTAAATAAGTGCTGAAGCTGTTTAGCAGACAAACAAGCCACGATCAATAAAACGATACTTGCTCCAGCAGCTTTGGCTCGTAAAATTTGTTTTTCATCGATGATAAAATCCTTACATAATAGTGGCAAGGTGGTCAAATTGGCTACTGTTTTAAGGTCATCGATCGAACCTTGAAAAAATACAGGATCGGTTAAGACCGAAATCGCACTCACACCTGCTTGTTCATAGCGGGTAACTTGTGTTTTGAGATCAACTGATTCGTTGATTGTTCCTTTAGAAGGAGAGGCACGTTTGATTTCACCAATCAAATGGATCTGTTTAGGATTTTCTTTGATCTGTGTTGCAAGGATAGGACGTTTAGTGCTTGGGGTTGGGGCAATAGTCGTCATTTTTGTGACTTCTTTTTGTTTAGTTTCGATAATTTGTGTTAAAAAGTTCATGAAACTCGCTCCTTTTGGGTATCTAATAAGGCATGAAAACAATCGTATACTGCACCGTCTCTTAGAAGTTGTTTAGCAAACGTTACACCTTCAGCGATCGTGTCGACTTTATTGGCGATATAAAAGCCTAGAGCAGCATTTAAACAGACGGTATCTAGATGTGCAGAAGGCCGGCTAGCTAAGATATCTTCAGTGATTTGATGACTCTGTACTACCGAATTGATCGTGATCGCACTTATTGGGATACGAGATAAACCAACTTCTTCAGGTCGAATCTGAACAGTTTGTTCCTGACCATTTTGATAAAATAAGCAAGTCGTTTCACCAGCTAGATTCGCTTCATCCATACCATGTGCACCATGGACGATAGCGATGTTCTGACGTCCTAATGTTTTCAAAGTATCGCGTAATAATGAAAGAGAGGTTGCATCAAATGTTCCCATCAATTGATTCGTTAAGGGATAGGGATTAAGCAGTGGTCCAATCAGGTTGAACAAAGTAGGAGTTGCTAATGCTTGTCGGATCGGTGCGAATTGTTTCATGATCGGATGAAAAGCTGGTGCATATAAAAATGCGATACCGGCTTCTTGTAATTGATACTCGATCAGTGCTTGATCTTCTGTAAACCCGAGTCCAAATGAGGCCAATAGATCTGCACTACCGGAGCGACTGGAAACACCTTTGTTTCCATGTTTGGCCATTTTGATTCCACCTGCAGCTAACACAAATGCACTAATCGTACTAATATTAAATGTCTGCAAATGATCTCCACCAGTTCCACAATTATCCATTAGTTTTAGTGTGGTACTTGGTTGTATTGTCGCTTGTTTTTGCAATACTTGAATCAGACCAGTGAGTTCTGGAGCGGTGATTTTTTTGATCTTAAGTGCAATCAGTGCGGCACTAAGTTGGGCTTCTGACAATGTATTGGAGATGAGTTGCTCGGTTAGCGTGTGCATCTCGGCTTGTGTTAGGTCTTCTTGAGCGTAAAGTTTTTCTAAAAGAATATACATCTGATTTCCTACTTTCTAAATGAAGTCGCGGTAAAAATTTGTGACCAATTGTTGTCCTAAAGGGGTTCCGATCGATTCTGGATGATACTGGATACCATATACAGGATAATCTCGATGTTTGATCCCCATGACTAGACCTGTAGCTGTTTCAGCAATCAATTCTAGTTCATCAGGTAATGTCTCTTTAGCAACGAGTAAAGAATGATAGCGCATGACCAGTTGTGTATCCGGCAGCCCGTCATATAAAGGAGTGTTTTGACAAATAATTTCAGATTGTTTTCCATGCAAGATCTCAGGTGCCTTCGTGATCGTTGCACCAAATACTTCAGCGATCGCTTGATGACCTAGACAGATCCCTAAAATCGGTTTGGTTTGATAAAAGGTACGGATTACTTCTTCCAAATGTCCAGCATCTTTTGGATGGCCAGGTCCTGGAGATAAGATCAAGGCATTAGCTTGTGCAGCAAGTGTAAAGAGTTGAGGATCATCATTACGGCAAACGACGACAGTTTGGTCGTGAAATAAATGGACCAAGTTATACGTAAATGAATCATAATTATCGATGCATAAAATCATACAAGAACCTCCAGTAGTGTTTTGGCTTTATTTAGCGTTTCATGATATTCCATTAACGGATCAGAATCATGAACGATTCCAGCACCGGCTTGGACATAGGCAGTATGATCTTTAATCAGCATTGTTCGAATCGCAATAGCCATATCTAAGCGCTGATCGTGAGTTAAAAAGCCGATTCCACCAGCATAAATACCACGTTTTGTCGCTTCAAATTCATAAATGCGTTGCATTGCGCGAATTTTTGGTGCACCACTAACTGTTCCAGCAGGTAAAGTGGCTTTTAACGCAGCGATCGGTGTACTGTTCTCATTTAAAGTGGCAGTGACGATCGAAACGAGGTGCATGACGTGTTGATAGCGTTTGACTTGCATAAACAAAGGCAACCTTACACTACCAATCCGACTGATCTTACTAAGATCATTACGGCCAAGATCGACTAACATTTGGTGTTCTGCGCGTTCTTTAGGATCATTGAGTAAATCAGTTGCTAATTCTTGATCTTCTAAAACATTTTTTCCGCGTCTTCTAGTCCCTGCGATCGGATTGGTTTGGACAGTATTGCCACTTACCTGAACTAGCGTTTCTGGAGAACTGCCAATGATCGTGACGTCAGGAAATTCGAGTAGATATAAATAAGTCGATGGATTTTGTCTAGCCAATTCTTCAAAGTATGCTAGTGGTTCGACGGTAAATGGTGCACTTAGACGTTGTGAAGGGACGACTTGAAAAAGATCTCCATCGTTAATATAAGTTTTGGCTTGTTTTACGATCGTCATAAATTCATTTGACTGTAGTGTACTTGTAAATGGCTCTGATGTTAATGCTGTAGTTTTGTGCGTCGGTTGATAGTTAGCTAAGTGTTCGCTTATTTCGTTTAAGCGAAGATCTAGTTTCGCTTCAGTAACGTGGCTATACATGTTACTCGTCACGATATACTGTGTGTTTGTGTGATGGTCCACGTAAACAAAGGATTCGTATAAGTAAAACTGAAGATCAGGTAATTCAAAAAAATCAATCGCTTGATGCGCTATAGGTTCGTAAAAAAATGCTAGATCATAACTCGTATACCCAATCGCACCGCCTTGAAAATCAAGGTCTGGAAAGAGTTCTTCTGTGGTATAAGTATACTGTTCTAATGTTTTCAGTGGATCTTTTGAGATAATCTGCTGTCCATCGACAAAAAATTGATCATTTTGAAAGGCTAAATGTGTAATCGGATCAAAACCGATGATCGTGATTCCAGCTTCATTTATGTTTTTTTTGTAGTGGAACAAGCATGGTGTATGGGAAGCTAATGCTTCGTAGAATTGTGTATCGGTTAAGTTTTGTGTAAAACATAGTCTTTTTTTCAATGTGGTCATCCTTTCTTAAACGCAAAAAAGCCCTCAATAGTCCATGGACTATTGAGGGCGTAAGCTACACGGTGCCACCTCATATGTGGATACAGCAAAAAAACCATATCCTTCTCTGATCAGCCATCCAACAATGGCCTTTCTCTATAACGGGAGTACCCGATCGCACCTACTGGCCTAGTGTTCAGCACGATAGCCAAAAGTCCATTCGCATGTTTGCCTTTACTGCATTCTCACTAGTGGCAGCTCTCTTTAAAAGGTCAAGATCATGTTACTTCTCTTTTGTATTGCATGAGTTATGAAGTTGTGACTAGAATCATAACTTCAATTTTTTTGAAAGTCAACTAAAAAAATAGCATATTTTTGTAAAATAACTAAAATACGAAATAGAAAAGCGGAGTAGTAGTCGATTAGGAAAACGTTTCAAAAATAGTGCAAACGCTTGCTTGGTGACGTATACTAAAGAGGTACGGTCTAGTTATATCAATGAATTATACGAGGTGAACTACATGTCAAAAAAAACAATGCCTGAAACGTTTTTATGGGGCAGTGCATCTGCAGCTTATCAAATTGAAGGTGCTTATCAAGAAGATGGCAAAGGGCTATCAAATTGGGATGAGTTTGTTAAAATTCCTGGGAAAACGTTCAAAGAATCGACTGGTGAAATCGCCGTGGATCACTACCATCGTTATTTAGAAGATATTGCGTTGATGGCGGAAATGGGACTACAAACCTATCGTTTTTCGCTTGCATGGACGCGGATTTTTCCTAAAGGGAAAGGTGAAATTAATGAAGCGGGTGTGAAATTTTACGAAGCGATTATTGATGAGTGTGTAAAACACGGGATCGAACCGATGATCACCTTATACCACTGGGATATTCCTCAAGCTTTAGTTGAAGAATATGGTGGCTGGGAATCACCAGAAGTAGTGGATGATTTTGTCTATTATGCAACCTATTTGGTTGAGCGATTCAAAGAAAAAGTGACGTACTGGATTACGTTGAATGAGCAAAATATTTTTACTACATTTGGCTGGCTCACTGCGATGCATCCACCAGGAAAATTTGATGAAGAATCGTTATTTTATAAGGTAAATCATCATGCATTTTTAGCACATGCCAAAACCGTTTGTGCATTTAAAGAACTACACCCTAACGGAAAAATCGGTGCAAGTTTCGCGTATAGCCCAAGCTATGGATTGACGAGTAAACCAGAAGATGCGATGGCGAAAATGGATTTCGACAATCTTAAAAACTTTTGGTGGATGGACATGTATGCATATGGACGTTATCCAAAAACTGCTTATGCTTATTTAGCGACTAAAGGTGTCGCACCAGTTGTGACAAGTGAAGAAACTGCTGTACTAAAAAAAGCCGCAAGTTTAGTTGACTTTATGGGGGTAAATTATTACCAAACTACCGTGTGCGAATACAATCCGCTAGATGGGGCTACTCCGTATGCACAGATGAATACATCTGGTAAAAAAGGAACGAATGAAGTAACGGGCGTACCTGGGGTATACAAAAATCCTGCGAATCCATACTTAGAAACGACAGATTGGGATTGGTCGATCGATCCAATGGGCTTAAAATATGCATGTAAAGAAATCACTACTCGTTATGCATTGCCGATCGTGATTTCAGAAAATGGACTAGGTGCTTTTGACGATCTAACCGAAGATCATCAAATCCACGATCCTTACCGCATTGCCTATTTAGAAGCACATATCAAAGCACTTTTAGAAGCAAGTGAAGAAGGCTGTGAAATCTGGGCGTATTGTACTTGGTCATTTACGGACTTACTAAGTTGGTTAAATGGGTACCAAAAACGTTATGGTTTTGTCTATGTGGACCGCGATGAAACAGGCGGATCAATGAATCGTTATAAAAAAGATAGTTATTATTGGTACAAAGAAGTTATTGAAAGCAATGGTGGAAGTATTAAATAAACAAAATGCATACTCGAAATCGAGTATGCGTTTTTTAGTTTTAGGTAAATATGCTATAATTTCACAAGAATAAAATGAAAGTAGGGAATAAAATGAAAAAAATTATTTCAGGTATTGTATTGACAATCAGTCTAGTAGGATTAGCCGCTTGTACAAATGATACAAAAACAGAAAGTACTGCTTCGACTATACAAAGTACATCA
This sequence comes from Enterococcus bulliens, assembly GCF_053761865.1. Lineage (NCBI taxonomy): Bacteria > Bacillati > Bacillota > Bacilli > Lactobacillales > Enterococcaceae > Enterococcus > Enterococcus bulliens. Next base: position 23,691 of record NZ_JBSMXK010000009.1, on the reverse strand, counting down.
ATGAATGAAGCAACTGAACAACAAGTGACGATCAAAATCCAAGAAGATGGGAAAGAAATCTCATCAAAAACGATCACATTTAAAGAAGGTGATACCGTGTACGAAGCATTAAAACAGAACTTTTCCATTGAGGATCAAGATGGATTTATCACTACGATCGACGGTAAAGCGCAAGATCAAGCAGCCAATAAATATTGGATGTATACGATCAATGGCAAAGAAGCCAGTAAAGGGGCTAAAGAGATTCAACTAAAAGCCCATGATACCATTATTTTTAATCTAGCAAAGGTTTGATCGCATGAAAAAACAGACTGCGATGAGAAAGTTTACGACTAGAGAGATCGCGATCATGGCATTATTGACCGCGCTTTGTGTGGTAGGCCGACTAATGAGTAGTTTTCTTCCCAATGTACAGCCAGTGACTGCAATTATTTTATTGATCGCGATTTATGCTAAACCATCTGCAGCTGGTATCGTGAGTATTCTTTCGATGGTAATCACTAATTTTTACTTGGGGATGGGAATTTGGACGATTGCCCAAATCGCAACGTATGGCATACTGATTTTTGGAATATCCTTGCTAGGAAAAGTTGTGCAGATCCCACGAATCTTTTGGTTACAAGTTATCTTGTGTGTTGTAATGAGTATGGGATATGGCTTTTTGATCACATTGATGCTTGCGCCAGTCTGGGGAGTTAAAGCATTTTGGCCTTATTATTTTACAGGAATTTCATTTGATATCATGCATAGTATAGGGACGGTAGGATTCTTTTTACTTTTACGGTATCCATTACTACAAATTTTTAAAAAATATCATTTTATCAAACTTGATCCAAATAGAAAGGACTTGTGAACGCACAAGTCTTTTTTTTTTTTGTAAAAAAAACCCACTAGTATCACTAGTGGGAGGGAGTAAGAAATGAAAAAATATTAGGGTTGTTTGTTTGGGTATACATATACTATAGCGTTTAAATATGAATAAATTATGACTAAATTCTGTCTTAAATCGCAACAACTATGAAAAAATAATAGCAAATAATCAGTATAAAAGATAACGCTTTCAAAAAAAGCTCAATTATTCCTGAAATACTTGAAAATCTTGAACTCGTAATACCTTACAAATATGTTAGACTGAAATTGAGAATCAAATAGGAGGGGGTAAGCGATGAAACATTTTCTATTTGGTAAGGTAATATTGTTAGGTATTAGTCTATTTTTGATCAATGGAGCATTCACGGAATACTTTGTTAAGTCAGATACAAATGGACCAACAGTTACGATGTATCGGATGTACAATCCGAATAGTGGTGAACACCATTACACGGCAAATAAGACGGAACAAACACAATTAGTTGCAGTAGGATGGCGTGCGGAAGGGGTTAGCTGGATCGCGCCAACATATGGCGACCCTGTCTATCGTTTATACAATCGTAGTACGGGTCTGCATCATTATACGATGAGTGAACAAGAAAAAAACCAATTAGTTCAGATTGGATGGTGCTATGAAGGGATTGGATGGCAATCGGCAAAAAATAAAGAAATCCCGTTGCATCGTGTGTATAATCCCGATCCAACAAACGAGGGAACGCATCATTATACGACAAGTACGAATGAACAATCACAATTAGTTCGTGCAGGTTGGAATAACGAAGGTGTCGCATGGTATGGTGTAAAGAGCGCACAACAACAAGCGGATCAAGCGCCACAAGAGACCACCACTGCACCAAGTGCGATGACGGTCGAGCAAGCAAGAGCTGAAATTGCTCGTCAAACATTCGTATTGATCAATAATTACCGTCGTTCAAAAGGATTAAATAGCCTTCGTACTGAAGCGACAATTCGTAAGGGGGCTAATGTTCGTGCGCAAGAGATTGTGACGAATTTTTCTCATACACGACCAAATGGCGGACGAGGGTTATCCACACCATTGGATTATGGTTATCAAGGAATTCCTTATGTAGAAAATTTAGGGTTTTCAAGTTTTAATACGACACTCGATTGGTACGTCAATAATGGAGCACAGCGAATCTTTAATGGTTGGGTCAATTCACCGGAACATAATAAGAATCTCTTAAATACACAAACTACAGAAGGTGCAGTGGGGATTTGTTTGACTGAAAAAAGTCCAGGAAGATATGACCTTACATTTTCGTATTTAGCTGGCCTTCAGCGTAATGAATACAAAAGATAAACAATATAAAGTGACAAATCTGTTGTAAGATTGCCCAGTGAATCCATGTGAAATGTCCTTAGTTTTTGTTATACTAAAAATAGTATGGCAAAGAGAGGAGCGTTTTATATGTTAGTTACGACAACTGAAAAAATTCCTGGTAGAGAGTACGAAATCATTGGTGAAGTTTTTGGTCTTACGACAAATTCAAAGAATATCCTTAAAGATATCGGTGCTAGTTTGAAAAATATCGTCGGTGGAGAAATCAAAGCGTATACAGAAATGCAAGAAGAATCTCGTCAAAGTGCGATCGAACGACTAAAGAAGAATGCAGAAGCACTTGGTGCAGATGCGATCGTGATGATGCGTTTTGATTCAGGAGCGATTGGACAAGATATGCAGTCAGTCACAGCATATGGTACTGCAGTTAAATTTAAATAACAAAAAAGAGGTATGACAGAAATTTGTCACACCTCTTTTTTTGATTAAAATAATTGACGGATAATTTCCTTCAATGGTGGTAATTCTGGAAATTTACGATCTTTTAATACACTTTCGACGGTAAATTTCGCAAATCCTTCTGCTTCGTCTTTCACGATTTTTCCGGGTAACGGTGCATCGTCTTCGACATAGACGTTGACGATCGTGGGTTTTGTGACACCCATCAAATGTGGTAAAAGTGTATCTAATTCACTTGCAGATTTCACCGTATGTCCGATTCCACCAAAAGCTTCGGCGACTTTTGTAAAATCGATATCAGCAAGATCGATCCCATAGTTTCGTTGGCCAGATGATTGTTGTTCGACCTCGATAAACGATAGTTTTTGATTATTTACAATAAATTGCACAAATGGTAGATCGTATTTGACTGCCGTCACAAAATCTTGCATGACCATCGCAAATCCACCATCGCCAGCTACAGACAATACTTGGCGATTAGGATAATTTAGTTTTGCAGCTAAAGCGCCAGGTAATGCACACCCCATTGTCCCTAACCAAGAAGAAATTAGAAAATCTTGTTGTGGTTTTACACGTAAAAATTTCGCTGCCCAAGCAGTTGAAGTACCGACATCGATCGAATAGATCGTATCTGGTGTTGCGAGTGATTCGATTGCGTTAAAGAGATAGGCAGGGTGAACAAATGTATCTTTTGTATTATGACGTTGTTCCTCCATCCACTTCGTCCAATGGCTCATCGCTTGTTGACAAGCAGTGAGAAAATCAGTAGACGTCCGTAAGGGACCTAAGTCGTTTAAAGCAGTAATGAAATCTTCGACTGTACTTTCAATCGCAAGTTCTAGTGGGAATCGCTTGCCAAAACGTTCTGGAACAAGATCGACTTGGATCGCTTTGCAACTGGCTTGGTCTGGTAAGTAATTAACATAAGGATAATTTGTTCCTAATAAAATCAGTAAATCAGCTTCTTTCATCGCCTCGTACGCGGGTTTTGTCCCAAGCTTTCCTAGATTGCCCAATGAATTTGGATGATCGTCAGCTACGATTCCTTTACTAGGGACCGTTTGGACAATTGGGATATGGTTTTCTTCGATAAAAGTTGTCAAAGCACGACCGGCATGTTTTGACCCTACACCAGATAAGATGACTGGATGCTTGCTTTCTTTGATCAAACGCGCGGCTTCTTCCATTTTCTCTGGAATCAAAGCTGGAGGACTAAATAAATTCGCTTCACCAGCTAAAGTTTTATACGTATCGGCGATTTTTTGATCAGGAAAATCATCAGGGATCGTCAGCACAGCGACACCTTTTTGACGCATTGCTGTCCGTATCGCTTCATCGACGATTTTAGGTAAAGACTCAGCTGACTGGATCTCTTTGTTATAGACAGCGACATCTTCTAATAAAGAGGCAGAATTGATCTCTTGGAAGAAATCAGTATTGACAAGCGTTGATTTGACTTGTCCAACGAGCGCAAGTAAGGGGACATGATCCATCTTGGCATCATATAATCCATTTAATAAATGAATCGCTCCAGGCCCACCAATCGATAAACAAACGCCTATGTGGCCGGTCAGTTTTGCTTCACTTGTCGCAGCTAAAGAGGCGACTTCTTCGTGGCGAACTTGTACAAATTCAATTTCATCACTGTAATTGTGTAACGCGTCGATCGTTGTATCGATTGAATCTCCAGGTAAGCCGTATACTCGTTTTACGCCCCAATCGAGTAAAACATTGATCATGGCTTCTGATGCTTTGATTTTTTTCATTTTTTCACCTTTCCTCTCTGTTTCTTTCTTTATCATAGAAGACTCTTCACTTTTTTACAATTATCTTGAAGTATCTAACAGTAATGATAGTTTTAGCGTTTACGTTTTGGTACAGTCTTTCGTTCAATCAAAGTGATCGGTAATGGATGAAATGGGACTTGTTGTTGATTTAACTGGTTATATAAATAGATAAATGCATTTTCAGCTTGATAACGTAACGAATAGTCTACGGTCGTCAGATGGATCAGTTTGCTGATCTCGCTGTTATCAAAACCGATCACTGCGACATCATCAGGAATCTGATACCCTAGATTTTCAAGCTCTGAGATAAATTGAGCCGCGACCGCATCACTATAGATCGCCATGGCATTCGGTTTATTTGGTAAAGCATGCCACTGATGTGCGATCGTGCGCCCATTTGCATGAGGAGAATTATAAAAATAAAACTCTGCTGGAGTGTGAAGCGTACATTGTGTTTCAAAGTCTTTGATCGCCTTTAAACGGGCTTTTGTATTTAAATTTTTTTGATTACCTAGCACATGACCGATTTGGTCATAACCTTTTTCATATAAATACAGTAATGAATCAAAATAGCCTTGATAATGATCGACGTAAGCCGAATAGATCACTGGTGAATCGATTCGTTGCCATGTTGCGATCGGCCCGTATTTAGCGTAAGTAGTGATGACGTTCCATTCGTTTGCTTTAGTTAAAATGAACAAGGCATCGATCTGTTTATACTTTAATTGATTGAAGGCATCGATCTCTTTTTGTTGATCACTGTCCGTAAAGAAAATCGTGACATAGTAACCATGCTGTCTAGCGATCGATAAGAATGCTTCTAAAAAAACAGAGAGCGGATCAATAAAGTGAGGGACGATGAATCCGATTGTTTTGGTTTCTCCACTTTGAAGATTGCGAGCGATCGAATTAGGAACATAAGCCAACTCCTCCATAGCTGCAAGAACTTTTTGACGACTAGTCTCACTGACATAGCCTTTATTTGAAACCACTCGCGAGACTGTAGATTTAGAAACATTTGCTTTTTTAGCTACATCAATAATGGTAGTCATGTCTAACGCTCCTTTTGATAACGATTTCATTTATTTTGAGTATAGCACAAATTTTTTTGAAAAAAAGGCTTGCTATGGGAATGTTCCCATACTTTATGCTATATTTGTAAACGATAACATATTCATCAGGAGGAATCATTCATGACAAGAGGAGCGTTAAAAATTGCGACAATTGGTGGAGGATCAAGTTATACACCGGAATTGATTGAGGGATATATTAAGCGTAAAGACGAACTACCGATCAAAGAGATCTGGTTAGTCGATATCGAAGCAGGCAAAGAAAAATTAGAAATCGTAGGTGAGATGGCAAAACGGATGGTCCAAGCAGCTGGTCTAGATTGGGAAGTTCATTTGACACTCGATCGTCGTGCTGCATTAAAAGATGCTGATTTTGTTTCGACACAATTTCGTGTGGGACTATTAGACGCACGTATCAAAGATGAACGTGTCCCATTGTCTCATGGTGTTTTAGGGCAAGAAACTAATGGTGCAGGAGGTATGTTTAAAGCTTTTCGAACGATTCCAGTCATTTTAGATATTATTGAAGACATGAAAGAATTATGTCCAAATGCTTGGTTAGTCAATTTCACAAATCCAGCAGGAATGGTGACAGAAGCGGCGATCAAACATGGTGGTTGGAAAAAAACAGCAGGTCTATGTAATGTACCGATTGGTCACCGTAAACAAGCTGCGGAAAAATTAGGGTTACCAGAAGATGATTTATTCTTTAAATTTGCAGGGATCAATCATTTCCATTGGCATCGTGTATGGGATAAAGAAGGCAACGAACGGACGATGGAATTGATCGATTTGATTTATGGGCCACAAGAAGATTCTGAAAGTCATCTAAAAAATATTCATAATGCACCGTTTCATTATGAACAAATCAAAGATCTAGGCATGTTGCCTTGTGGATATCATCGTTATTATTATATCGAAGATGAAATGCTAGCTCATTCGATCGAAGAATTTGAACGTGGCGAAACAAGAGCCCAAGTCGTAAAAGAAACAGAAGCTCGTTTGTTTGAACTATATAAAGATCCAAATCTAGACTATAAACCAAAAGAATTAGAACAACGTGGTGGAACGCATTATAGTGATGCAGCATGTGAATTGATCGCATCGATCTATAATGACAAACGTACGGATATGGTAGTATCAACAGCAAATAATGGCACGATCACTGATTTGCCATATGATTGTGTCGTGGAAGTATCTGGACCAGTGACGGCTCATGGTCATGAACCATATAACTGGGGCGCATTTCCACCAGCAGCACGCGGAATCATCCAAGTGATGAAAGGAATGGAAGAAACAGTCATTCGTGCGGCGATCGATGGCGATTATGGTGCAGCCTTACATGCCTTTACGATCAATCCGCTTGTTCCTGGTGGTTCGATGGCCAAAACATTATTAGATGAATTATTGATTGCGCACAAAGATCATTTACCAAACTTTAGTGAAGCAATCGCCAAAATCGAAGCAGAACAACCAGATACCGTGGCTTATGTAACAGAATTAATGAAAAGCAATTAAAAAAGGGGGGCTGTGACATAATTCTGTCACAGCCCCTTATAAATTAGAAGAAACAGCGTTCCAGAAGTAGCTCCTTAAGAAATAAGCCAAACAATTACCGAAATAGGTGAACCTATCATCGGGATTATTTGGCTTGTTTTCTGGAGCTGCCCACTTCTGTCACAGCCTCTTTTTTTATTCGCCTTTTGTCTTAGGTGGCAAGTGATTATCCAGATCTGTGCGGACGATCAGCACATCACAAGGTGCATTACGGATCACGTAATCTGAAACTGAACCGATAAATAAACGTTCAACAGCATTTAGACCAGTTGCGCCAAGTAAAATCAGGTCGATCTTTTTTTCTTTTGGTAGTTGTTTACCAATAATGACTTTGGGTGAACCATATTCGATGGTAGAAGTGATTGATGTTAAACCGTTTTTATGCGCCTTTTCGATATATTCATCTAATGATTTTTGTGCCATTTCAGTAGCTTGTTCCGCTAAAGCTGAATCAAATGAAGCAACTGTTTGAAAAGCTCTAGTGTCGATAACATGAACCAATAGTAGTTCAGATTCGTTTCGTTTCGCCACATTGACTGCTTTTTGGAATGCTAATTCTGCTTCTTTAGAGCCATCAACGGCAACCATGATGCGATTATATTGTTGTAACATAAGCAAAACCCCCTTATCAGTATAGTTCTATTGTATGCCTTTTTCGTAAAAAAGAAAACGAATATCTTAAAAGCGTTCCGACATTTTTTTTGAAAATTGAAAACTAAAAAACATCGACAGAATCAACACGATGCCAATAAACCACAAGGCCAGAACTTTTGTAAAAAAGAAGCTGCCAATGATTCCAATGACCCCTAAACCGATCAATACATAGCTATAACGAAAAATAAATTTTTGATTTTGTGGTGTAGTTTTGATCAATTGAAAGAGGCTTTGTGGTTTTTTTAGCATATAAAAACCAATGCTAAGTAGTGCAATCGCAAAAATAAGTACTAAAATCGTTGTCATAAGATTCCTCCATTATTGAGATGCTTGACTGTAGTATAGAAGAAAATCGCTACTTGAGCAAATTGTCTAAAAAATTATACCTCGCGCTAAAAAATACTTTTGGTATATAATAAAAGAAAAAAGGAGTTTTTTATGGATTATTTCAAAATGTTCAAGAAATACGTAAGCCTAATGGTAGATATCATGTTAGGATTTTTAGTTTTGTTGATTTTAGTTGTGATGGGAGAAGCTATTTATAATATTGTGATGCATATGATCCCACTACATTCGATGAGTAGCTTGAGTAGTTTGGTAGAAGAAGTCGCAACACTGTTTATCTTACTTGAGATCATTTTGATGTTGCTGCGTTACGTTGAAGAAGGACACCATATTCCGGTACGTTATTTGATTTTGATCAGTATTACAGCTATTTTACGTGAATTATTACTTGCACACGATAGCGGATTGCAAGCCATGTTTTTAGCTTTAGCCATTCTAGTTTTAGTAGTCGTATTATTTATTTTAGAAAAAGTCAAAGCCTTCCATACCGCACCAAAGAAGAAGTCAGATAAAATATAAAACGCTTGGCTAAATAGCCAAGCGTTTTTTTATTGAACTGTTTTGCAACAGAAAATAGCAAAAAAATGGGTATTCTCCGTAGATGCCGTTTTTTATCCCGGTGTATTGATCCCGCAAAGACAAGCAGGTGGGTTCCACGGTCTACCATTTTGAACTACCAAATGAAAAGGCATGTTACCAACGGAGACACCGAACGGATCCCAAGATATCAATAAAAATGTTCGGTCAATACTGATAGGGAAAATTCGTACATCACAGATTACCCACTTACATAGTATCACAGAATTTAAAAAGCGGCAACGGACATGCACAAAAAATGTAAGCGTTATTTTGTAGAAGTCTTTTTTCGTTTATGTAATTCTTCGTAGCGCTGAGCGAGTGCTTGTTCATAGCGGCCTGTAGTTTTGGGCTTATAATACTGTGTATGACGCAATGAATCGGGTAAATATTCTTGGGCTACCCAACTATCTTTGAACTCATGTGGGTATTGGTAAGACACGCCACGTCCAAGCGAGGCTGCACCTTTGTAATGTGCGTCTTTTAAATATGCAGGAATGCTTGTGGCTTTACCATTTCGCACGTCTGCTAATGCACGGTCAAGACTTTGATAAGCTGAATTTGATTTTGGTGACAAGCAAAGGTCAAGGACGGCGACGGATAATGGAATCCTAGCTTCTGGTAACCCAAGCCGTTCAGCAGCCATCACTGCATCTACAACACGGCTGGCCGCAGCAGGGTTAGCTAAACCGATATCCTCATAACCGATCACAAGCAATCGACGACAAATACTGATCAAATCACCGGCTTCGATCAAACGGGCTAAATAATGTAATGCTGCATCGGCATCGCTTCCGCGAATCGATTTTTGAAATGCTGAAATCACGTCATAATGTGCATCACCATTTTTGTCATGACTGAAGCCTTTTTTTTGCGTGCATTCGTTTATGATCTCTTTGGTAATAACGATTTGATTTGTTTCATCAGGAGACGTTGAACGAACAGCAAGTTCTAAAGCATTTAAAGCACTTCTGAGATCACCGTTCGTTGCGAAAGCCAGTTCTTTTTTTGCATCATCATGTAGTAAAACAGACTCATCTTTAAAGCCCTCTTTTGCCGTTAGCGCATGTGTTAACGCTTGTTCGATTGCTTCTGGGGTCAAAGGATGGACTTCAAAAATTTGTGTCCTACTACGAATAGCAGGATTGATCGATAGATAAGGATTTTCAGTAGTTGCACCGATCAAAATGATGCGACCATTTTCAAGATGGGGGAGTAAAAAGTCTTGCTTGGTTTTATCTAAACGATGAACCTCATCTAAAAGTAAAATTACCGTGCCGCTCATTTTTGCTTCTTCTACGACGATCTGTAAATCTTTTTTTGAATCCGTCGCGGCATTCAATTTACGAAATGCATATGCAGTGGATCCCGCAACTGCACTGGCGATACTTGTTTTTCCAGTTCCTGGTGGGCCATAGAGAATCATGGAAGATAATAGATTAGCCTCGACCATCCGACGAATGATTTTTCCGGGACCTACAAGATGTGTCTGTCCGACGACATCGTCTAGCGTTTTTGGTCGCATGCGGTAGGCAAGTGGTTGATACATAATCGGCACTCCTTTTATAAATAAGATAGCAAAAGTATAGCACACTCTTTGATAAAAGACTGATTGTGTTTCTTTTGTAAACAGTCGTTTAATGGTAAACTAGGAAGGAGCAAAGAAAAGAACTTTGGAGGATATTATGGCAAAAGAAACGATGCTGAGTTATTTGGATACACAATTAAATAAAAAGTTAGCAGATTATGATATTGCACTAGATTGGGATACGAAAAATCACACGATCGAAATCGTTGTCCGTCTATTTGCAGAAAACAAGACGCAAATCAGTTTAGATGATGCAACGGGTGTGACGTCAGAAGAAGAAGTGATTGAATTTGAAGATGGGATTTTATTATACGATCAAAAAAAGAGTAAAATCGATTCAGAAGATTATCTGACAGCACTTGCATTTGAAGGAAAAAAAGGGGTTTCGAAAGCGTTGATCCATGCTTTGGTACGCTACTTACCAGAAATTTTGACAACTGGACAAGACGACTTACTTGATTTCTTGTTATCAGATGAAATCGAAGTGTTTGAGCTACATTTTGATCAGGCAGTATTTGAACAATATATCAACGAAGAATCGGAACAGGCGAAAACGACCTTTTTGCCGTATCCAAGCTACTAAGGAGAAACAAGATGAAGTGGAATGAAGTAAAAGTACATACAACAAGTGAGGCTGTCGAAGCCGTTTCAAATATTTTTATGGAAGCTGGTGCTAGTGGTGTCGCTATCGAAGATGCATTAGACGTTGAGCACTTTGAATCAGATGCTTTTGGCGAATTATTAGACAAAGAGTCTTTTGTCCATGTCAAAGAAGGTGCGGATGTAATGGCTTATTTTCCAGAGACGACTTTTTTACCAGAAGTGTTGCCAGTAATCAAGATGCAGATCGCTCGCTTGCCTGAATTTGGTTTAGAAATCGGAGCAAATGAACTGACTGTAAGTGAAGTTGCAGAAGAAAATTGGGCGACGGCTTGGAAAAAATATTACCATCCCGTACGTGTTACACGTTATTTGACGATCGTTCCAAGTTGGGAAGGCTATACACCATCATCTGAAGAAAAAGTCATTACTTTAGATCCAGGTATGGCATTTGGTACCGGTACACATCCAACTACGAATTTGACATTGCAAGCACTGGAAGTGGTTCTTCGCGGAGGTGAAACGGTATTAGACGTGGGGACGGGATCAGGTGTGTTAAGTATTGCGAGTAAATATTTCGGCGCCGAACACGTATATGCCTACGACCTTGATGACGTCGCTGTGGCTGCTGCTAAAGAGAATATGGATATGAATCCGATCGCAAAAGATGTCCATGTGGCAGCAAATGATTTGTTAACTGGAGTCGATATAACAGCTGATGTCATCGTTGCCAATATTTTAGCCGATATCATCGTGTTGTTAACCAAAGATGCTGCACGTTTACTTAAAGCAAATGGTCGTTTGATCATCTCGGGGATCATTACAGAGAAAAAAGCGATGGTCTTAAAGAACATGCATGCACATGGTTTTGAAGTCGAACAAGTCTTTACACAAAAAGATTGGCACGCGATTATTTTGAAGAAAGCTGAGGAAGACGATGCAACGTTACTTTCTGAATGAAGCGTATCAACAAAAAGTGCAATTTGAACTTACCGGTGAACCCTATCATCATATGATTCGTGTCATGCGGATGATGAACGGTGATCAAGTCTATCTTGCTTTTTTAGATGAAGTCATTGTTGCAAAGATCGTGGCAGTCGATCCTGAGAAAGTCTATCTAAGAGAAGTCAGTAAAGAGATACAAACAAAAGAATTACCCGTTCAGGTGACGATTGCAAGTGGTTATCCTAAGGGAGACAAGTTAGAGTTGATCTTTCAAAAAGCAACTGAACTGGGAGCTTATGCACTACAAGCTTTTCCAGCCAAAGCTTCGATCGTAAAATGGGACCACAAGAAACGTCAAAAAAAACAAGAACGTCTTCAAAAAATCGCACTAGAAGCAGCCGAGCAATCTCATCGTAGCTATTGTCCAACAGTCGAACTTTACGAACGACTGGATCAATTAGTCGCAACATTTTCTGAGTATACCCATATTTTAGTTGCCTATGAAGAATCGGCAAAACAAGGAGAACGTGGAACGTTTGCCAACGTGCTTTCCTCATTAAAAGCACAAGATTCTGTTTTAGTAGTATTTGGTCCAGAAGGTGGGTTTTCTGATCAAGAAATCGCATTATTTGAAACAGCAGGCGCACAGCGTTGTGGCTTAGGACCTAGAATCTTACGCGCAGAAACAGCTCCATTTTATGCATTAAGTGCGATTAGTTACCAAATGGAGTTACTGACGGATGCAAATGAATAATTGAAAAAAGATGAAAATATTTGTATAATGATGACACCTATTTTCAGTAAAAAATTGAGAATGAAACAACTTTCCCATGTTGGGAACAGAAGGGGTAAATTATGGCAAAAGAAATTATTTTGACCGGTCCCGGAGTAATAAATATTGTTTCAAGATATATGAGTGAACCGCATGTTGCTTTTGTCCAAAAAGCATTAGATTTTGCGACGAAAGCCCATGCTGATCAATTTCGTAAATCTGGTGAGCCGTATATTATTCACCCGATTCAGGTTGCCGGTATTTTAGCAGAGTTACAAATGGACCCGCATACAGTTGCCACAGGATTTTTACATGATGTCGTTGAAGATACAGAGATTACGCTAGCAGATTTGACGCGCGAATTTGGCCCAGATGTTGCCATGTTAGTAGATGGCGTGACGAAACTTGGAAAAATCAAGTATAAATCGCATGAAGAGCAACTAGCTGAGAATCATCGCAAAATGTTGATTGCGATGGCTCAAGATTTACGTGTGATCATGGTCAAATTAGCTGACCGTTTACATAATATGCGCACATTGAAACATTTAAGAGAAGATAAACAACGGCGAATCGCCCAAGAAACACTAGAAATCTATGCACCTTTAGCGCATCGTTTGGGGATCAGTCGCATCAAATGGGAATTAGAAGATACATCATTGCGCTATATCAATCCGCAACAGTACTATCGAATCGTTCATTTGATGAAAACCAAACGTACAGAACGCGAGGCTTATATTGAAGAAACTGTTGAAGAATTACGTGTTGCGACGGAAGAGTTGGATATCTATGCTGAAATCTATGGACGTCCTAAGCATTTATATTCGATCTATCGTAAAATGGTCGATAAGAAAAAACAATTCGATGAGATCTATGATTTATTAGCCATTCGGGTCTTAGTGGATTCCATCAAAGATTGTTACGCTGTTTTAGGAACGATCCATACGAAATGGAAACCAATGCCAGGGCGTTTTAAAGATTATATCGCAGTGCCAAAAGCAAATATGTATCAATCGCTACACACGACCGTTATCGGGCCTCAAGGCAATCCAGTCGAAATCCAAATCCGAACACACGAAATGCACGAGATCGCCGAATTTGGGGTCGCAGCGCATTGGGCATATAAAGAAGGAAAGACGGATAAAGTCCAGTCAGATAATCTGACACCAGCAGTCGGCTGGTTTAAAGAAATTTTAGAGTTACAAGATGAAAGTTTCGATGCGTCTGATTTTATGGAAGGTGTCAAAGGCGATATTTTTAGCGATAAAGTGTATGTCTTCACACCAAATGGTGATGTCTCAGAATTGCCACAAGGCTCTGGACCACTTGATTTTGCTTACAATATCCATACTGATATTGGAAACAAGACAGTCGGAGCGAAGGTCAATGGCAAAATGGTCCAACTAGATTATAAATTGAAAAATGGTGACATCGTTGAGATCATGACTTCTCCAAATTCGTTTGGGCCGAGCCGGGATTGGCTGAAGTTAGTTCGGACAAGCAAAGCAAAAAATAAAATCAAACGTTTCTTTAAAACTCAAGATCGCGATGAAAACATCACTAAAGGACATGACATGTTAGTCAAAACCTTGAACGAGATGGGTTTTGTACCAAAAGAATGTTTAACAAAAGCAAAAATGCAAGAAGCATTGCAAAGATTTAATTACCAAACGGACGACGATTTATTTGCTGCTGTAGGTTTTGGTGAAGTGAGTCCCACGACTTTAGCCAATCGTTTGACAGAAGAAGAGCGTAAAGAACGTGATTTAGAAAAACAAAAACAACAAGTTCAAGATCTACTGACGCAGCCAGTCAAAAAAGAACCTGAAAAGATGAAAGTTCGACATGAAGGTGGCATCGTGATCCAAGGTGTCGATAATTTATTGGTACGAATCAGCCGTTGCTGTAACCCGGTACCAGGTGATCCAATCGTTGGTTATATCACCAAAGGCCGAGGGATATCGATCCACCGTGCTGATTGTCCAAATATTTTACATGCTGAAGACTTAGCCGATCGCACAATCGAAGTCGAATGGGAAGATACGGATAATGCGAATAAAGAATACGATGCGGATATCGAGATCTATGGGTATGATCGTGCCGGTTTATTAAATGACATTTTACAAACTGTTAGTTCGATGTCAAAACGTCTAGTGGGCGTCGAAGCTAAAAGCAACAAAGAAAAGACAGCTACGATCAAAATCACAGTCAGCATCCAAAATCTATCGCATTTGCGTTCGATCGTGGAAAAAATCAAACAAGTACCAGACGTCTATAGTGTACGTCGATTGCGAGGTTAGTATGCGAGCAGTTGTCCAACGTGTCACAAAAGCTAGCGTAATGATTGATCAAGAAATAGTAGGCGAAATCGCACAAGGCTTTATGGTATTGCTTGGTATACATGAAGACGATACGTTAGAAGAAGCCGTATATTTAGCTAAAAAAATTGCACAGTTACGTGTTTTTGAAGACGAGCAACATAAAATGAATCTTAGTATTCAAGATATTTCGGGTGCTATTTTAAGCATTTCGCAATTTACCTTGTATGCACAAACAAAAAAAGGCAATCGACCTAGTTTCGTCAAAGCTGCTAGACCAGAACAAGCACAACCACTTTACGATGCGTTTAATCAAGCGTTGAGCGAGTATAAGATCGTGGTTCAGACTGGAAGATTTGGAGCGGATATGGCTGTTTCGTTAGTTAACGATGGTCCGGTCACGATTATTTATGATACGAAAGAATGATAAAACAGTAATGTGAGTATTTAACTTACATTACTGTTTTATTATGCATATTTTTAATGAAAGGGCTTTTACTTTTAGTGAATCGTGGTAAAATTAACTACAGAGATGTGGTGGAGGTGCAGAAGATGAAAAAGAAAAAAGTGACGATTAAGGAAGTAGCAAAACTTTCAGAAGTATCGATTGCGACAGTATCCCAGATTTTAAACGGCCACGAAGCAAAATTTAATAAACAGACGGTAGCGAAAGTATTTGCTGCTAAAGAAAAATTAAATTATGAACCAGATTATTTTGCCAGAAGAATGGTGATGAAAAATAGTAAAACGATCGGTGTATTAGTACCAGACGTTACCAATCCTTTTTTTAATACATTGATTCGCGGAATCGATCGTGAATTATATAAAGCGGGTTTCATGACTTTATTATGCAATGCTGATTTAGAAGAAGAAAAAGAGCGTTCTTATCTAAATGAGTTAACTAGACGGGGAGTCGATGGATTTATCATCGCCAATTCTGCGATTTCTGATCAAGAAATCAATGAGTATCTCCGTAAAAAAGAGAAACCATTTATTATTATTGACCAAAAAAAAGCAGAAGGGTTTAGTGATGCTGTTGTAACCGATGATTTCTTAGGTGGTCAGCTTGCTGGTATGCATTTTTATGAACTTGGTCATCGAGACATTGCCATTGTGATCCCCGAACATGCCCCAAGTAATATCCAACAACGTCTATTCGGTCTGTATTCCATTTTTGAAGCAAATCATATAAAAGTAATCCATGCACCGCTAACTAAACAAGGTGGTGAGGAGGCGGTATTAAGCATATTGACTAGTCAAGCAACAGCAGTTTTAGCAGCAAATGATGAAGTGGCCTTTGGCGTATATGCAGGCTTGCTTGCCTGTGGGAAAAAAGTTCCCGAGGATTATAGTGTTATTGGTTATGACAATGTAGAAATGTGTCGATACGTGACACCACAATTGACGACAGTTGCCCAACCGATTGCAAAAATCGGGCAATTATCAGCACAGTTACTGATCAAACGAATCGAGGATCCTACGAAGCCATGGGAGGAAATTTCTTTACCTGTGGAATTGATCAAGCGTTCTTCTACAGCACCCTTGAAATAGCTTTCAAGGTGTGCTATATTTTTGTTGTGGAATTAAAACGTTTTAATTTCAGCAAATGATCATGATTATAAGTGTATGACGAAAGAGGTTGACTAAAATGAATCCGATTACAGTTGTTGGAAGTATTAACTTAGATACGAATCTTCGTGTGGCATATATGCCAAAACCAGGTGAGACTATCCATACGAAGGAAATGTACACTGCTGGTGGAGGAAAAGGTGCAAATCAGGGGGTATCAGCGCAGCGTTCAGGAGCAAAAACACGTTTTATCGGTGCGATTGGTGATGACGCAGCAGGTCAAGTAATGTTAGAATTACTTGAACAAGAAGCAATCGATACATCTGGTATTCAACAGTTGACAAATAAACGTACCGGACAAGCATTTATTACAGTTGATGAAGCTGGAGAAAATAGTATAATGATCCATGGTGGTGCCAATAGTGCATTTTCTAAAGTAGATGTTCAAAATAGTCGCGAATTGATTACCACGAGTCAATGTGTGATCGCACAATTTGAAACGCCACTAGAAAGTACGCTAGAAGCTTTTTTTATTGCTCGAGAAGCGAATGTTCATACGATTTTAAATCCAGCGCCAGCCTTAGCGATCTCAGAGGATTTAGTACGTGTGACGGATATTATTGTACCAAATGAAACCGAGACACAGATTTTAACAAAGATTACGATTACTGATGAAGCGAGCATGAAGCAAGCAGCTGCTTATTTCCATGATCTAGGAGTAAAAATCGTCATTATTACGCTAGGAAGTAAAGGTGCTTTTTATTCAACAGGAACAGACCAAGGAATCGTTCCAGCTTTTAAAGTGAGAGCGGTTGATACGACAGCAGCAGGAGATACATTTATTGGGGCATTTGCGGCTTATTTAACACCTGATTTAAGTAATTTTGTAGAAGCGATTCGTTATGGTAATCTGGCTTCATCCATTGCTGTACAACGGTTTGGTGCGCAACCTTCAATCCCTACAAAAGACGAAATCACGGAGGCAATGAAATGAAAAAAACTAGTGTGATCAATTCAGATCTAGCCAGAGTTATTAGTCAAATGGGACATTTTGATTGTTTGGCCATTGGGGATGCCGGGATGCCAGTACCGATGACGACCGAAAAAATCGATTTAGCTGTAACCAATGGCGTACCAAGTTTTATTGAAGTTGTTGAAAATGTATTGACGGAATTAGAAGTACAACGTATCTTTTTAGCTGAGGAGATCAAACAAGAAAATCCACAAGTTTTACAAGAAATTCAAGCACTTTTACCAGAGGTCGATGTGGTCTTTATACCACATGAACAAATGAAGGCGCGTTTACACACAGTGCCAGCTTTTGTGAGAACAGGTGAAATGACACCTTATGCCAATATCTTATTGGAAAGCGGCGTCGTATTTTAGAGGAGGAAGTTTTTACATGAATACATTAGCATTATTGATCGGTTTGGGACCATTATTAGGTTGGGGACTTTACCCAACGATCGCATCTAAAATTGGAGGGCGTCCAGTCAATCAAATTTTAGGATCTACGATTGGAACGTTGATTTTTGCACTGATTTTTGCATTGGTGAAAGGAACGACTTTTCCAAGTGGAATGGATTTAACATTTTCGATTTTATCTGGTGTGGGTTGGGCAGCAGCTCAAATCATTACTTTCCGCTCATTTGAATTGATTGGGTCGTCTCGTGCGATGCCGATCACAACGGCTTTTCAACTTTTAGGAGCTTCACTTTGGGGAGTTTTCGCTCTAGGAGATTGGCCAACGACTCAAGCGAGAATTATTGGAGCTATTGCATTGGTTGTGATTATTATTGGAGCGTATCTTACAGTATGGTCAGAAAAGAAAACACATGCTGATAGTAGCGCTCTAAAAAAAGCCGTTTTATTATTAGTAATCGGTGAGATCGGCTATTGGGCTTACTCAGCAGCTCCACAAGAAACTAATATCGACCGTATGGATGCATTCTTGCCCCAAGCGATTGGAATGTTACTTGTTGCTGTTATCTATACATTGTTCTTATCATTTAAGGATAAAGAAAAGTCCGCATTTTTAGAAACTGTTTCTTATAAACAAAGTATCTCAGGATTTTTCTTTGCATTTGCTGCATTGACCTATTTGATTTCTGCTCAACCAGATATGAATGGCTTAGCCACTGGATTTATTTTATCGCAAACTTCAGTTGTATTGGCTACTTTAACCGGTATTTGGTTCTTGGGTCAACAAAAAACGAAAAAAGAAATGGCAGTTACGATCGTTGGATTAGTATTGATCATCGCAGCGGCAGCCGTAACGGTTATGTTATAAACCAAAAACTATGTGGGTTCCTTATTTTAAGGAACCCACATAGTTTTTTCGAATATTAAGATAACGCAAATAATCCATCAAATAAATTGAAGTTGTTCTTGAATTTAGCTATAATATAAATATATGAAGGGAGTTTTTTAATTTAAAACGACTTGACACGAGAAAAAATGTTGTACGGTTTTACCCCAGTTAGGAAGCGATTGAGAATGAAAAATGAACTATTTGATCTATATGATCCAGATATCAAAAAAATTATTATTATTTTAGATTGTTTAGAAGAAATGCCCGATAAGATTGACGTAAAATTACTTTCAGAGCGGACTAATTTGTCTAAAATAACAGTCATGAATTATTTGAATCAAATTTCAAATTATATTGAGATGACGAATAGTGACAAACTTGAGCTGTCGTTTATCAATAAAAACCAGTTTATTTGGCGTGTGCACGATATCTATCAATATCTTCATTTACGCAATTTCATTATTCAAAATTGTTCGATCATTCAATTAAGTGTTCGGCTTCTATTAGGGAACCAAGTAAACAAAGAAGACTTTTTAGAAGAGTTTTTCTTGTCAGCATCTACTTTTAAATGACGATATCGTCAGTTAAAGAATATTTTTAAACATTACAATTTGAGTATTAAATCAAACAATGGAGATCTTTGTTTATTAGGTGAAGAAGCGGTTATTAGACGTGTAGCTCGCGATCAGTTGATCGATTTATTTGTTGCTTGTCCTTGGCCGTTTGAAGAGTTTGAAGAATCATTGATGGAAGAGCATTTATTGCGTGCCTTGCGGATCGATGAAGTTGAAAAAATGGATCAAGACTATTTCATTAATGCAGATATGTTAAAGATCATGAAGTACGATTTAGCGATTCAGTGGATTAGGATCGAAAATGGTCATTGTATCTCATTGAATGAGGGAATCACAAAAAATATTAGCTTTTTCCGCTTATTGATGGAACAAGATATTTTAACCGTACCGGAACATTTTGAAGATTACACCGAAAAAATTTATTTTATGTGTTCGCTTTTGGCTAAAGATATTTTTTATCTCTTACCAATCAGTGAAGTTGTACAAGAAGAGTTGCAGTCGCTTCAACCACCGATTTATCAATTTGTTTCGTTTGCTATCAAAGAATTTGAACAAATTGTTTTACCGATCACACAAGAGCAAAAACAAGATGTTTTTCCAATTATTTTGAGTATTCATTTAGCCAATTTGATCTATCCAAACTGGAGAGGGTCGACGCATTATCAAATTTTAGACGCACGCGTTCCATCGATGAATCGCGCGATCACCACATATTTGAATGCATTAGAGGCATATGATGAAAGCATGATCATCAAACCAATCGATATGCTCAAACAAGCGTATGAGCAGATTATCGGCTATATCACGGATTACTCTGTAAACAGTGAAACGATCTTTGTTGCTGTAAGAGGGACTAATAGTATACTGGATATGAAGATCGCTGAGCGGATCATCGAAAAAACGTTTAGCTTTTTCTACAATATCGAATTCGATGCTAAAAATCCAGACATCATTATCCACATGAATCAACATGCGCGCTACCTGTTTGAAGACAAACAACAGCATGTGTTGAATTGTTTTATTTCGTCTTCTTTTGTAGTAGAAGATATGAATTTGATTCGTCGGGCATTGTCACAATTTTTAGATCTAAAAGTAAAACAAGAAGCACTCGAATATTTCTAATAAAAAGATCAGACATTTAGCGATTATGCAGAAATGTTTGGTCTTTTTTTTTGCCAAAGTAGCTTATACTCAAAAATAAAGTACTATGAAAAAATTCGTTTGTTATATATTGAAAAAATTGCACAGCTTTTTCAACAACGTGCTATACTTAAGTTAAATGAAAAAAATAAAAATTTGAAAACAATAAAATGAATGTAGTATATGCTTTTTTTTTAGGGAGAAAGGAGCTTTAATTTTGAAAAAGACTGATTTAGTAAAAAATAAGTTAAATGACACACCTAAATATAGCTATTTAAATAAAGTATTTTATGCTGGAATCGCTATGTTTAGCGGAACTTTAGGTACGGGGATTTCAGCATATGCACATGAAGAAGGTACTGATGCACTACCCGTTCAAGGAAAAGAGAGCGATACATCAACTATTTTAGCGACTCAAGATACGGTAACGATTCCCGTAAATAGTGAAGTGTCTTCTGTTGAAGTAACACAACCTATTAGTGAATCAATGACTGTAACTTCATTGACTAGTGAATCGACAACAGTCTTAGAATCAAGTTTGAGTGAGTCGACTAGTACGACTTCACAAAGTGCCACTCAAGACTCGCAAAGCCAGATGAGCCAAAGTACAAGTCAAAGTGCGAGTCAACCAAGTGAATCTACGAGCAATTCGCAAACTAGTCAAAGTACTAGCCAGACGTCAGAACAAGCAAGTACGTCAACAAGTACGCTTTATTCGACAAGTACATCAACATCTACTAGCACATCGCTATCGATGTCTACTAGTCTATCGACATCGACAAGTACTTCACTTTCAACAAGTATCAAACACTCAACTTCAACGTCGACAAGTGCTAGTTTGTCTAACTCTTCTTCGATGAAACAAAGCCAAAGTACGAGTCTTTCACAGGCACATGCCGTATCGCTAAGCACATCAACTTCAATGTCACTTAGTATGAAGACGCCACCACGTCCAACGATTGTAAAACCAGTTGAACAAGTAAGACTGACAACACCGACATATACGTATCAAACACCAAGTGTTGCTGTAAATCCTTCGTATACATCAAGTTCAACGATCGATTCAACCTTTAATCTTGATCATGTGCTTAATAATATGACGCAAAAACAATTTAAATTATCAGATAGTGTCTTAGAATGGAAAGATCTTGTAACAAAAGTGGCGAAAGAACAAGGCATGGAACAATATGTACCGCTTATTTTAGCGATTATCCAAGTCGAGTCAAATGGTACAGGTACAAAAGACATTATGCAAAGTAGTGAATCAGCAGGACATGGAGTCAATTATTTCCAAACAGAAGAAGCGTCTGTTCAGCAAGGTGTGAAACACTTGCGTAACGTTGTCGAAAAAGCTGCAAGCTATAATAAAGGGTATGAGAAGAATATCAAATTGATCGCTCAGGCCTATAATTACGGTCCAGGATTCATTGATTACGTTCATACACATGGTGGTTATTATAATTTGAGTGTTGCTCAAAAATATTCCAAAGATGTCGTAGCACCTAGTCTAGGCAATACAACAGGTCAGACATACAAATATTCGAATTTCTTCTCGCAAGCTGCAAATAATGAATTTTTATATTTAAATGGTGGGAATTATTACTATGGAAATATTGTTAGTTCATTTGTCTATCAAGAATTTTCACCGATCTTGATGGCTCTAGATGAATTCCAAGGACAAGAGTATGTATTTGGTGGAAAAAATCCAGCGATGGGATTCGACTGTAGTGGTATCGTATCTTGGGGACTAGCTAAATTAGATATTTCCTTACCATCATATACAGTAAGTCAGTGGCAACTGACGACACCAGTCAAATTAGAAGATGCACGTCCAGGGGACTTGATCTTCTTTAAAGGGACATATGGCGATGCGGACTTCATTTCTCACGTTGAATTTTATGTCGATGAAAATACGATGTTTGGTAGTAATGGTAATGGTGTCGGGTACCATAATTTTAAAGATAGTTATTGGCAACAGCATTTTGCAGGTGTTCGCCGTGTAACAGAATTAAGTCAAGTTTTTGACACAAAAGAACATTTAAATTTAAATCGTTAAATAAAAACACTTGAAATCTTGTTTCAGATTTCAAGTGTTTTTTTTGTCCATTTTTTGATTTTGGGATGAATAAGATTTCCAATAAAACACAAACTTATTATGCACGTGCACAAAAATATAAAGAGGATCTAGTTACACCAAACTATGTTCAAATCTCAGATAATCGTGGTTCGAATGCAGGCTGGACCTTAACACTTAAACAAAATGGGCAATTTAAAAATGACGATACGTTAAACAAAGTTCTAACAGGATCAGTCATTGTTTTAACCGATCCTAAAGTGGATTCTGCAACTATGAACGTAACGGCACCAACAGCGCAATCAACAATCACGCTTGATCCAAATGGAGCGGAGTCTTTAGTAATGACAGCAGCTAAAAATGCAGGTGCTGGAACTTGGGTGGATGCTTTTGGTACGGTAGAAACAGTGACTGAAAAAGATGCGGATAACAACGATGTTACAGCAGATATTACTAAGGCAATTGCATTGACTGTACCAGGGAATACACCAAAGGATGCAGTATCTTATGCAACGACACTGACTTGGACATTAACTGATGTACCAACAAATGAACAGGGGGAATAAAAAATGAAAAAAGCAGCAATAGTATTTACAGGATTACTTATGAGTAGTATGGTCTTACCCACGATAGCTTTTGCGGAGGAAACAGGAGCTGTCTATACGTCAAATGGAGCCATGACATTTACAGCAAATACTGATCCTACCAAACCAGTTGATCCGCTACAACCAGAAAATCCAATCACACCAACTGATCCGACCAATCCTGGTGAAAACGGCGAGGGGGGGAGAAGCTAAACCAAGAACAGCAGGACCATTATCAATCGATTTTGCATCTAGTTTGCAATTTGGAGAACAAAAAATCACTTCAACGACAGAGGTCTACCATGCTGAGACGCAAAAATATACAACCAAAGACAATGAAAAAACAGAAGGTCCTAACTATGTTCAGGTAACTGATAATCATGGGAAAGAAAGTGGTTGGATACTAAAAGTAAAACAAAACGGTCAATTTAAAAATGCTAACGGGAAAGAATTGACTGGAGCAAAGATTGTGTGGTTCTGTTGCAAAGTTTTAAATAAAGAATAAAATCCCTTACGGTATCTATGATTTAAGCTGGGATTCCCAATAATACCTTGATTTCAGTACAGACCGAAAACCCGAAGAGAGTGCCTTCTTTTCGG
>NZ_JBSMXK010000008.1:0-96720 GCF_053761865.1 Enterococcus bulliens | reverse complement strand
TCGACTTGCATGTATTAGGCACGCCGCCAGCGTTCGTCCTGAGCCAGGATCAAACTCTCATAAAAAAATTTGAAACGATCAACGATCGTTAAGCTCTTAATTGACTTCGCTCGCATTACTGCTTGCTGTTTTGTTTTTGCTTCTATCTAAATAGAAACACCTTACACTATTGGTTCGTTTGCTTGCTTTGTTCAGTTTTCAAAGGTCTACTTGTACGATTTTCTGTTATTTTCTAAATCGACAACTACATAAGTATATACCATGTTTTGTTATTTGTCAAACATTTTTTAATTAAATCATTTGTTAAATCAACGTTTTTCAAATACGTTTTGCAAAACACTTTGTTATAATATCATCAGCTATCGTATAAGTCAACAACTTTATTTCGTGTAATTAAATCGCGTTTCTTCAAAAGAAACAACTTAGCTATCATAGCATCTTATATTCAATAATGCAACTATTTTCTATTCTTTTTCTGAAATAACTTTTAAATCCATTTATAACTAAAAAAGAGTGATCAAATCAATGATCACTCTTTTTATTCTTCTCTTAGCGAGCGATGCGGATCTTGAATCCGTTTGAATAGTTTTTCCATGTCTGCATTGCTAAAATGAATCAACACTGGCCGGCCGTGCGGACAATTAAATGGATTGCTGCATTGAGCCAATTCTTTCAATAAAATACGCGCTTGCTTTTCATCTAGATAATGATTGGCCTTAATTGATTGTTTACAGCTCATCATAATTGCTGTTGCCTCTCGAAACTCTTTGATTGAAATATATCCTAGTTCTAAAAACATTTCTACCAATTCGCGGATCGTTTGCTCTTCTTTCCCTTTTAAAAACCAAGCAGGATGTTCACGTATAACAAAACTGTATCCTCCAAACGGCTCTAGCATTAATCCAATTTGTTCAAAAACGGCTTTCGCTTCTACTATCTTAAGGTATTCATTTGAAGGATATTCGATAACGATTGGAACTAAAAGTGCTTGCCGATCTGTTGTCACATCTCCGATTTGTTCACGGAAGAGTTCATATTTGATTCGTTCTTGCGCTGCATGTTGATCGATAATATATAATCCTTCTTGGCTTTGTGCAAACAAATATGTTCCATGCATCTGACCAAAATATTCTAATACTGGAAACCGCTCTTTAGTGATCGGTTCATCTACTACTCGCTTGATCATTTGCGTTGTCACTTGTGGTGTTTTGTGCAACGAAGAAGACTCTTTATCGTCTGTATCGGCTACTTGATCGTTTATAGACATTGGTTTTTCTGATAGTATCTCACGATTTTTTTCTAATTGAAATTCATTTTCTTCTATTATAGTAGAAAAATCAGCCTTTTGATCTTCTTTGATTGAATTTGGTACATAAAACTCACCAGACCGTGTGTCGTAAGCTAAACGATCTGACATCGGTTTTTGCGGCATTTCTAATTCGATTTGTTCTGTTTCTGGTAGTTTGGGTTTAGCAAATAATTTATTCTCATAAGCGTTAGGAATCAAATTCTCTTCTTTTAACGCGTCGCCAATGCTTTTTTTGAGTAATGTCACCAATTCTGCTTCTTTTGATAAACGTACTTCTTGCTTAGTTGGATGTACATTGACATCAACTAATAAAGGATCCATCTCAATTTCAATAATCGCGATTGGAAAACGCCCTACCATCAATTTCGAACCGTATGCTTGCGTGATCGCTTTATTGAGCACAAAATTTTTAATGTATCGACCATTGATAATCGCTGAAATATAATTGCGGCTAGCTCGAGTCACCTCAGGTAGAGAAATGTACCCATGAATATTAAAATCCAAATCCTTGCCTTGAATTGGGCGCATTTTTTTCGTCGTCTGTAAACCATAAACACCTGCGATCGCCTGTTTTAAGTCTCCATTACCACTAGTACGCAACATTTGATTGCCTTCATGAAATAAACGAAAGGCGATGTTTGGATGACTTAGTGCTAGACGATTGACGATGTCGCCAACATTGGAAAGTTCTGTCTGAATCGTTTTTACATATTTCAAGCGTGCTGGTGTATTAAAAAATAAATGTTCGACCGTAATTTTAGTCCCTTGGCGCATCGCAGCTTTCTCAAATGTTTCTTCTTTTCCACCAACTAATACGAGATAGCTTCCAGATTCTTCACTTGAGAAACTCGTTTCGATCGTGACTTTTGCTACTGAAGCAATACTTGGCAAAGCTTCTCCACGAAACCCAAGTGTCCGAATACGAAATAGGTCTGCTTGATGATAGATCTTACTCGTCGCATGACGTTTAAATGCTTGTTTGACGTCTTCTTGTGCAATCCCTTCACCATTGTCGACAATCTGAATCTTTTTTAACCCTGCTTCTTCTAGATAAATATCAATTTGAGTACTCGCTGCATCGATGGCATTTTCGACTAGTTCTTTCACCACCGAGGCAGGACGTTCAACCACCTCACCAGCCGCAATCTGATTGGCTAACTGTTCGGAAAGTTCTAAAATTTTTGCCATACTTGCCTCTTTTCTTCATGCTATGATTTCTTTAATTGTTGTTGCCATTTCACAACTTGCATCATCACGTCGATCGGTGTCATCATCGATACATTCAGTTGATTTAATTCACTTAACACCGGATTATCTTCTGCAAATAAATCCAATTGCTCAACAGGTTTTATCTCCGTTACAGCAGCTGGTTTCGTAACTGGTTTAGCAACTGGTGTCGTTGTTTCTAAATCAGATAAGATCGTCGTCGCACGTTTTAAAAGTACTTCAGGTAGTCCAGCGATTTTTGCAACGTGGATACCATAACTTTTATCAGCAGGCCCTTCCATCATTTTATGCAAGAACACCACTTCACCATTTTCTTCTAAAGTACCTACATGTTGATTGACGACTTGTGGCAAGGTTTCTGCCAATGCAGTCAATTCATGGTAATGGGTTGAAAACAATGTTTTTGCTTGTACATGTTCGTGAATATACTCAATGATCGCTTGCGCTAGCGCAATTCCGTCATACGTAGCCGTCCCTCGTCCTAATTCGTCAAATAAAATCAGACTATTTTTGGTTGCATATTGTAATGCTTGATTGGCTTCCATCATTTCAACCATAAAGGTACTTTGGCCTGCAATCAAATCATCGCTTGCACCGATTCGAGTGAAGATACGATCAAATATCGGCATCGTAGCCGATTGGGCTGGTACAAAGCACCCGATTTGCGCCAAAATCACCGTTAACGCCAGCTGACGCATGTATGTACTTTTCCCAGACATATTTGGACCGGTAATCAGCGAAATCATCGTATCTTCTTTCATGATCAAATCATTGGGGACATATTCTTGTTTGCCCAGTACTTTTTCAACTACAGGATGGCGCCCATTTCTGATCTCTAATTGATGGGCGTGAGTCAATGTCGGTTTTACGTATTGGTACTGTTCACTCACTGTAGCAAAGCTTTGCAAGACATCTAACGTACTGATCGCTTTAGCTAATTTTTGAATTCTAGCGATCGATGCCTTGATTTGTTCACGCACCTCTAGGAATAAACGATATTCTAACGCGGTTGATTCTTCTTGTGCTTCTAGGATCATTGTCTCGATTTTTTTTAATTCTGGTGTGATAAATCGTTCCGCATTGGACAAAGTTTGCTTACGATCAAAATACTCTGGTGGTGTAAAGGTCACTAAATTCGCTTTTGTGATCTCAATATAATATCCAAATACACGATTATAGCCCACTTTCAAATTTTTGATCCCCGTCGCTGCACGTTCTTTTGCTTCTAGATCAGCTAGCCACTGTTTTCCATTGCGCATCGTATCTCGGTATCGATCAAGTACAGGATCAAATCCTGCTTTAATAACATTGCCTTCTGTGATCTGTAACGGCGCTTCTTCATTAATTGCTTCTTGAATCAAAACAACTAAGTCTTCTAACGGCGATAGTTCTTCTAAAAGTTCATAAAATACTTGTTGGTCTAACGCTTGCACCGTATTGCGAATAGCTGGTACTTGTTCTAGTGAATGGCACAGTTGCAATAAATCACGCGCATTGACATTCCCAAAAGCGACACGCCCAGCTAATCGTTCTAGATCGTACACACCTTTTAGTTGTTCGATCAGTTCGATCCGTTCAAAAAAAGCATTGAGCCATTGCTCAACTTGCAATTGACGACGTTCGATCGCTTGTTGATTAATTAAAGGATAATCGATCCACTGTTTTAACAAACGTCCGCCCATCGCTGTTTTTGTTTCATCTAGCAGCCATAATAACGTTCCTTGTTTTTTACCCGAACGCATCGCTCTGGTCAATTCTAAATTCGCTTTTGAATAATGATCCATCTTCAAAAAATGTTCAGGTTGATACTGTTGTGGGACTTGCAAGTGATCTAGTTGTCTTTTTTGTGTCCGTTCAAGATACCCAAATAATAAAAAGAGCGCTTGTCGCTGTGCGATCGAGTCGATTGCTTCCATCTGTTTTGTGCGCGTTTCTTCAATTGCTTGTTGTGAAAAGACAATCCCTAAACGTTGGTTTAGTTTTGTTTTGATCGCATCTTCTAGATCTGCGATAACCATTTCTTTCGTCTGTAAGGCACTTGTTTCATCTAACAATACAGAAATATCTGTAAAACTAGTGACCTTGATCTCACCCGTACTTAGATCCACATAGGCAAAACCAAATTCATCCTCATATTTCACGCAAGCGGTTAAGAAATTGTTTTCCTTTGAAGACAACCCTTTTCCATCCATGACTGTCCCTGGTGTCACGAGTTGGACAACTTCTCGCTTGACCATCCCTTTAGTCGTTTTAGGATCCTCAACTTGTTCACAAATCGCAACTTTATATCCTTGCTCAACTAAAGTATCGATATAGCCTGCTGCAGCGTGATGTGGCACGCCACACATCGGGATCGGATCGGTTGCATTTTTATTCCGACTGGTTAGTGTCAACTCTAATAGCTGTGCAACAGTTTGTGCATCTTCATAAAAGAGCTCGTAAAAATCACCTAGACGATAAAACAAAAATGCATCAGGATAGTCTTTTTTGATTGAAAAATATTGTTCCATCATTGGAGTATGTTTAGTCTTTTGAGGCATCCAATGGTTCCTCCTCGATTACATGATTTACTTTTTTTTGTAGTGTTGTTGTAACATATTGCAACAATTCATTTGCTTCGTATAATACATCGCGGTAACGAACAACTAACGGATGTTGATCATAAGTAGCTTGTAGTTGCTCGATCTCTTTAATCGCGATTTTTTCCGCTTCTGGTTTATCATAATGTGCATACTGTACTGCATCTTTTTGCGCACGCTTGATTTGTGCTTCTAATTCTTTCAAGACAGTATTGTTTTGCGCACGCAATTGTACTTCTTTAAACTCTCGAATAATTGGATGTGACGCAATCAATTGCTCTAATATTTCTAGCTCTTTTTGGATTGACTCTTCCATCGACTGCCTACTTTCTTATTCCATTAATGGTCGATCTTCGCTAATTTGGAATGCTTCGATTTTTTTAGCTTTCCCTGTTTGCGGATCTAGATCGATCACACAAGCACTCAGTAAAGCACGCCCCGTTTCCACGACTTCAAAACGTCTGGGCAGTGCTGTCATAAATTTTTCGATGACCGCTTCTTTTTTCATCCCCAATACGCCATCATAAGGTCCTGTCATCCCAACATCACTCAAATACGCTGTCCCCTTTGGTAAAATACGCGCGTCATTGGTTTGTACATGTGTATGCGTCCCTACTACAGCTGAAACCCGACCATCTAAAAACCAACCCATTGCTTGTTTTTCACTTGTGGTTTCACCATGAAAATCCACAAAAATAAACGGTGTCCGTTTTTGTGCCTGTGTAACGAGTTCATCGATCACGATAAATGGATCGTCAATTGGTGTCATAAAGGTTCGCGCTTGTAAATTGATTACAGCCAATTCGATTTGATTTACTTTGACATACACCAAACCCGTACCAGGTGTTCCTTTAGGAAAATTGGCTGGACGTAACATTTTTTTAGCAGTCGGGATAAATTCAAAAATATCACGATTATCCCAAGTATGATTTCCTAATGTGATTACATCGATACCATCTTGCAAAAATTTCTTATAGATTTTTTCTGTAATTCCGCGACCACCTGCAGCATTTTCACCGTTGGCGATCGTAACTTGTGGCCGATACTTCTTTTTCAACTTTGGTACATATTCAGAAATCGTATCTCTTCCTAATGATCCTACAACATCTCCAATAAATAATAAACGCAAACTTTAGCCCTCTTCTTTCTAGTTTCCCGATAGTCTTCATCAGCTATTATAAAGCTTTTGAGTATGAAAAAAAAGGATTGCTTCTTTAATGAAAGCAATCCTTATAGTTTAAAGCGATAGCGGGCGTTCATCTAATTCGTGGACGATAGTGCGAAAATCTAAAAAACCAGCGTCCAAGCCACGTAGTAACACCTCAGCAGTTCCGATATTCGTCGCTAGCGGAATCTCATAAACGTCAGATAAGCGGATCAATGCGGTTACGTCTGGTTCATGTGGTTGAGCAGCTAGGGGATCTCGTAAAAAGATGACTAGATCTAAGCGATCCTCAGAAATCATCGCTCCAATTTGCTGATCTCCACCTAAAGGACCCGATTTAAAACGATGGACCGGTAAATTTGTGGCTTCTTGGATTTTTTTACCCGTCGTTCCAGTTGCAAATAATTCATGCTTTTCTAAAATCGGGCGATAAGCAGATACTAATCGAATCATCATCTCTTTTTTGCGGTCATGTGCAATCAAAGCTATTTTCATCTTATACGCTCCTTATCCAATCAAGTTTAACTGTACCAACGCTTGATGAATCCCATCGTTTTCATTGGTATCTGTTACAAAATTAGCACATTTTTTCACTTCTTCTTTCGCATTTCCCATCGCGATGCCGACACCTGCTTGACTAAGCATCTCGATATCATTTAACCCATCCCCAAACGCAATCGTATCTTCTCTAGCAATCCCTAAATGATTGGCTAGAAATAATAACGTTTTTGCTTTGGAACCGTGTTTTGGAATAATATCGACACATTTTGGATGCCAACGAACGAAACTCAATCCTTCAAAAGCCGCTTCATCTAGTGGGTATGCCTCATCATAAAAGGCTAATCCTTGATAAACAGTCTCATTATAGTGGAACTGCTCGTCATATTCAGGTAAATGTGAACCAAAAGAATGCATCGCTTCTTCCATTTTGGCTTCATCAAACGCCGTGATCCGCTTGGTCTCATCTAAACTAACAAATGCAGTATCGATAGCATCTTGATGCAGCTTTTCTAAACAGGGCGCAAGCTGATCGACAGATAGTGGTTGTTCAAATACTATTCGCTCTTTATGTAGTGCGACTGAACCATTACATACGATCGCATACTCAAATCCCAGTGTATCGATTACTTCTTTGGCAAGTAAATGATTACGTCCTGTAGCGATCGTCACAGCATGACCTTGATCTTTTAGTTGTTGGATCGCTTTAATCGTACTTTCAAGCGGTTGTTTTTGTTCATCTAAAAGTGTTCCATCTAAATCAAAAGCAATTAATTTTCGTTTCATCCTGACACTCCCTCCTACACATATCTTCATGATAACGGAATGTAACCGTTATTTCTAGTCAAAAGAAAAAAGAGTGTCATCTGACACCCTTTTAATCCACATAACGAGATTTTGAATTGTTTAACCAAGCATAAACTAGTCCCATGACCAATCCACCACCGATATAGTTTCCTAAAAAGGCGAAAAATAAATTATGAGCCACACTTCCAATTGTCATTGAAGCCATTGTTCCTTTAGAAATAAAGAACGCTAATGAGAACGCTGGGAAGTTGGCGATCACGTGTTCATAGCCTAAGAAAGCGAAAATGAAGATAATAAATACGATAGCCATTACTTTTCCGGCATCATCTTTCATCCGCATGCTTGCTAATACGGCAATATTTACAACGATGTTAGCAAACATCGCTTCTACTAAGATCTGTAAAGTAGACTTATCTAACTTGCTGGCAATCGATTCGATTAAATACTCATTTGCATGCATATCTAAAAATGGTCCTGTCAATGACATCAAATAAGCAAAGATGACACCACCGATTAAGTTGAATAAAATACATGAAAATAAAATCTTGGCTGCATTGCCGATACCGATTCGTTTACGGTAGACACCGACCGTCATATATAACATATTCGACGTTCCAAGTTCTGCATTCATATATAAAATCATCACAAGTGACCAACTGAACATAAATGCGTAGAAGAATTTACCAGATCCTGGAGCGATGTGTTCTGCTTTAATCGCAACAGCAAAGGCGATCCCAGTACCTAATGTTAAAAACAAACACGCTAACATGGCACGAACCGCGTAACGTAAGTAACTGTGCTCGATCAAGTCCATTTTTTTCTCGATCGACAAATCAATTTTCTCAAACAATGGCGAGATTGGATTCATGAGTTTTCCACCTTTATCTTTATACTTTTTGTCTTTCCTTACATTCCTATTCTAATAACCTTTCTCTGATTTGTAAAGTAATTTGTGAAAAAAAACACGAATGATTTTATAATGAATCTTTTCTGTAAGGAAATAGTAATTGACAATATACGCTAAAACACAGTATACTAGTCTTTGTGTAAAATAATGCAGCAGGAAAATAATTATCCATCCCTAGTTTGTTGCCCGCAGAGGTTCAATTGTGTAACCGCGGCTGCAAAGGTGAAGATTGAAGAACAAACTACATGGTAATGAAGTTTTCAACGGATTATTTTACTCCAAACAAATAAAATTTATTGGAGGAAACATTTCATGTCACGTTATACAGGCCCATCTTGGAAAATTTCTCGCCGTTTAGGCATCTCATTATCAGGTTCAGGTAAAGAATTAGCTCGCCGTCCTTACGCACCAGGACAACACGGACCAAACAGTCGTGGTTCTCGTTCAGAATACGGTATGCAATTAACTGAAAAACAAAAACTACGTCACATGTACGGTATGAACGAACGTCAATTCCGTACATTATTCGTAAAAGCTAGCAAAATCAAAGAAGGTAAACACGGGGTTAACTTCATGGTATTACTAGAACAACGTTTAGATAACGTTGTTTACCGTCTAGGTCTTGCGACTACTCGTCGTCAAGCTCGTCAATTAGTAAACCACGGTCACATCACTGTTGATGGCAAACGTGTGGATATCCCTTCATACCACGTTGAAGTTGGTCAAGTGATCGGCGTTCGTGAAAAATCTCAAAACTTAAGCATCATCAAAGAAGCTGTTGAAGCAACTGTTGGTCGTACTGCTTTCGTAAGTTTTGACGATGAAAAATTAGAAGGTTCATTAACTCGCTTACCAGAACGTGACGAACTTTACGCTGAAATCGACGAAGCTCTTATCGTTGAATTCTACAACCAAAAACTTTAATTTTTGGACTTTACCAAAGCGAATTTTCGCTTTGGTTTTTTTATTGTAAAAAAGCTGTGACAAAAGTGGGCAGCTTAAAAAAATAAGCCGGCATGATTCCAATAATAGATTCATCTATTTCAGGAGTCATGCCGGTCTATTTATAAAAGAGCTACTTCTGGAACACCGTTTATTCGATTTTTAGAAGATGTGATAGACTTTGGTCACATCTCACTTGTTTCAGCTAATTCTTGCCATAAAGGATACAATTGCTCGATCGTCTTCAAGATTTCGTCTGTTAGGTTGGGAATTGTCACTACTTCTTCTTTAGTCAACATTCGACCAATTTGATACTCACTTTTCTTGATCGTAACAAAACGCTCTAAAATTGCATGACTTTCTGATAGCGGTGTACAATCAGAAACCAAATGACTCCCGCTGACCACAAAATCAGACGGAAATTTTGCAAGTTCAGCTTTATGTTCGATCAAATATTGGGCCATTTGCGCTTTTGTTTTTGGTTGATCAATCATCGCTAGCCAAATAAACAAACGATCGTCCCATAAACTTAACTGAAAATGGGCTTCCATTTTATAGCCACGCTTACTACGTCCGATTGCTACCCACGTATTCTCTGGGGCATGAACTGTTCGTCTACGGTGTTGGGCAATATGAACATAATACGTTTCGCCTGTTTTTTGTGTTAAATGCTCCGCGATTTCTTGTCCCAGCGTAGCAAATATCGGCTGGACATCTTTTCTAATCGCATCCATCCGTGCATCCAATCCTTCGACTTCAAATACTGCAAAACTTTCTTTGGTAAATCGCTCCATGTTGACCTCTTTTCTAAAACTCAAAATAACTAATCGATCGTTCAAATTCTTGTTGAAAAATATTAGGCTTCACTTTTTGATACGCTTCGTGATGTTGTTGCAATCCTTTTTTGACGGCTGCCATATTCGGCAATGCTTTTTTCGTATACTCTCTTAACCATTTTCTGGTCTCTGGCCATTCATACATATAACCTAGTGGCCGACAGTGATACGTAATGCCTTCGATTGTTTTTGTTTCTAACTTACGGTGAGTATGTCCAAAAACAACTTGCTTTACTTGAGGGTATTTTTTTAAAACCTCGTGGATTTTTTCTGAACCTAAAAAAGCATTCATTTGATCCCATTTTTCATAGGGCGGACGATAATCAGGAACAAAGGTGTGATGCGGGACGAAATGGGTCGCTAAAATAAGCTGATCTTGTGTTTTAAACGTCGCTAGATATTGATCCAAACGCGCAGTGATTTGTGCTAATAACTCAGGATCTGGTAACGCACGTGTGATTTTCCGATCATACCAAACAAGTTGCTTAAAGCGCGAAAAATCTCGTGGGATTTTCGCAAAAGAATAATCGTACCAACCATTCATTCCAATCAGATACCTATTTTTGTTTAACTTGTGGTGAGAAAAATTCAAAAACTGCGGATCAACATATGCTTCGATTTCTTCTTCACCGACTAAATCAGCCATTTCATGATTCCCCCAATGAAAGGTGACCTCAAAAAAGCGGCTAAAATAGTTGACCACATCAAGTGCAATAGCTTTGGTATTGGCACTATCTCCGGCAATATGGACGTGAGTAACCTGTTGATCGCTAAGGTGTGCTACCATTTTAGCGTAGTAGTTGTCATCAAACTGATTGATATCAACATGTAAATCCGAAATAACTGCTAAACGACTCACGCTGTAGGTTCAGCCTTTGAACGGGTCACGAGCTTCACATCAGAAGCTAAAATACCACCATCTGATTTTAACTGAATCCGACCATATGTTGGTTCGATCACCAAACGATTTTCTTGATCGAGTAAACGTGTTGCAGATTCTTTAAATGAGACAGGACCAACTGCCGTTTCGACTGTCAGACTATAATCTTTTAGCTCTTCGTCTGTATAGGAATCATCGACTAAAAACAACTGAAAACTAGGATTTAATTGACAAGAGATCGCATGGTCGACAAAAGGCCCCCGTCCATCTTCATTGTCGAGTAAGATGCGCTCGTTTTCTTGTTTTTTAGCTAAAATTTTAGCTGCAACTTCTGGTTGAATATCTAGTTTTAACATATCCCTCACTCCTTTTAAGTAATTTCATCATACCAAATTTTTTTAAAAGAAGCGATTGGTGTGTTCGTTGTATTTTTCTTGCGTTTCATTTCTTGTTATACTGGTTAAAAAAGGAGGAATATTATGCCTGATGAGTTACAAAAGCACCTTGATAGCGGACGCTACGGTTCTCCAAAGCTCCATCCAGATGAGCAACGTGCATATTTAGGTACTTTTCGTGAACGGTGCTATCTGAAAATGACAATCCCTCAAATGAAAGACTCCACGTGGAGCACGATCTTTTTTGATCATGTCACGGACTATAAAGAAGCGAGTTGTTTGATAAATGATCAAGTTCCTCAAAGTGTCCAAGCACTTTATATCAAACAATTAACGGACAAAAGTATTCCTTTTCGAATTGTTTCTTATGAAGGAGCCCTTAATGAAGATACAGTTGGTCTATTAGTGGTCACTGATCATGCGGTTGATGAACCGATTATCGCGATTGATCAAAAATATGAACCAAAATCGACGACTCCCATTCCTAAAAAGCAATCGTTTTGGAAAAAATGGTTTTAAAAAAATAAAGAGCGCTCTAAAGAAAAGCCGCACCATGGTCAAAATCGATGAAACGATTTTGACCATGGTGCGGCTTTTTTTTTTTAAAAGAGTTACTTTGAATACACTGTTTACTTTATCCAATAGAACATTATCAACCACAGACTAAATAAAAAACTGTCGCCTAAAATCACTTTGATCTGTACTTTTCCTAAATAACATAAAAAGTACAGATCAAGTAAAAAATAGCCAAATACCAGAAAAATGAGAGTTGAAATGGTGGCTTAAACCAAATCAAGAGGATTCAACTTGTGACCAATAGCCCTAAATAAAAAACGTAATATGCTTGCTGCGATGGTTTAAGATAGTATTTATTGATCCACATCATAAGCCCTCCTTTTTTATGTACTTATTTTTTACGATAGCGTATCGTTTGATACACAAAATATAGACTACCTAATAAGAATGAACTCAATATCCATGATATACATGCAGTCAGAAGCATTGTGAATACAATCAGTCCGCTTTTCTTTGTATGGGTAAAGCTAAACGTCACCTCGCCATTTAAAAATAGTAAGGCATACCCTACCATCAAACTGATCACAATCGTCACAAGAGCAAAAGCTTTCAATCCTAAATCGAATCCTCTAGCAAATAATTGAAAATGTCGTTAATTTATCTTAAAAATCTGCCTTTTATAATTATTATACGCTTATATTGTGAAACTTAAAACTAGTAGTGAGATTCTCTAGAAAAAAAATCCCACTAGCACGGACTAGTGGGAACGGGAGAAAGAAATGAACATGTTTGGTTTGTTTGGGTATGACCTCACTTTATACCGATAAGCTTAAATCCAGCTTAATGACCTCTTTCATCATTTACAAGTTCTTCTAATAAATAGTACAATTCGCGCAGTGAAATGACTTCTATCGAGTCTAGATCGTAATGTAATGCACGAGTTAATTTCTTTTTAGGAGAACTCGTAACAGAGTAGATTTTTTTATCTAATGACAATGCAATTCCTAATTCAAAAAAAGTAGTTGAATCAATATTTCCTGATAAATACACTAGACTACTCTTTTTGATTGCTTCAATTGTTTCTTGCGTAGTCGGTAGCATTCCTGTTGTGACGACATCGAGGCCCTGAATCGCAAACTCCATATTTCCTTCATCTGCAATTAAATCTTCAATACTTGTAGTTATTGGATTCGTGGAAATATGATAAATAAGGCATTCATCCATCTCAATTTCCTCCTTTAGCGCCATAACATCAGACTTTTTCTGGAAACAATAAATGCAAGACATCCATCGTCAAACGACGACCTGTACCTGAAAATGGATACGTATGCATATGCATGGCTGGATTGAAGTTTCCTTCAATGATTCCATACGCATTGTTTGCTGTAGCAGACACTTCTTTATCTGGAATGATCAAATCGATTCCACATACGACTGCACCTAATGCTGCAACTGCATCGATAGCGACTTGTTTGTAATCATCTGAAAATGTATCGGTAACATCGATCGAGTCGCCCCCGGTACTGATGTTTGAATTTTCTCTTAAATAGACGATCGTATCTTTTTCTGGGATACTATCGATCGTATACCCTTGTTCTTTTAACATCAATTGTTCTAAAGAACCAAGTTGAATCAATTCCAAAGGCGCACGATGGTGCGTGCCACGCAATGGATCTTGATTTTTTTCTGCTACAAGTTCTGTAATCGTACGCTTACCATCTCCGACTACATTCGCGGGTATGCGCAGTAAAATGGCTTTGACCTGACCATCGATCACAAAGAAACGATATTCTGTACCCGATAAAAATTCTTCGATCAGAATCGATGCATCTTCAGCAAAAGCAATATCTAATGCTGCTGCAAAATCTTCACGAGTAGCCCCTTCTTTAAAAATCGAGATCCCCAACCCATAATTTGTCGATTTAGGTTTTACGACAAAACCTTGGTGTTGATAGCGGGCAAAGTCTGCCAAAGCACGTTCTTTAGTCTCGTATTCGCCACCTGTTGGCACACGAAAACCAGCTTGTGCTAACACTTTTTTTGTGACAGTTTTATTTTCCATCAATAGCGGTACGATATACGAATCTTTTGCAGTCATATTGGCATTTTTGACCCACTCGCGATGTTCGCCTACTGATAACTGTAAGAATTGATCTTGCTCATCTAAAACAGCGACATTGATTCCTTTTTGAATCGCATCAAATAAAAGAATTTGGGTCGACAGTTCCATATCGCGAAAACCGGCTAATTGATAAGGTTTAGCCCAAGCCAGTACAGCATATTCATCTGCTAAAGCAGTCGCAGCTTTGGCTTGTGTACTTTGTTTTGCTTCTTGATACCAACGAGCAGCTAATGTTTGAGTATGATCTTGTTGAACCATTTTCAACCAGTCAGCTAGCTCTGTCGAGATCGGTAGCTTGGCTTGCTCGATAAATACTAAAAATTCAGCAATCAATGCATCGATTTCCTTTTGATAAGCAGATTCACGCAACGGATGTTCTAACGCAATGGCATTATTTTTGAGATCACCTCGTTTTAAGAGGACACTTTCATCTGTTTCTTCTTTGGCTAACATAAACAATAAAAATAAATGTAAACATTCGACTTGTTCTTTCGAGATCCCATACTGAGCATACGGATTCAAGTCGATATTCCGCAGTTCGATATAACGAATACCTGAAGTCGCAAGATCCGCGACTTTTTTACCACCTCGTAAACGAACAGAGGCATAAAATTCTTTTTCCTCAGATAATTTACCTTCTTCAACCATTTGTGTCAAATCAGCTAGATACGATTCGATCGAATCATAACGAACTTTGACATCCTCTTTATTTTTATATCCAAAAGAACTATTACGCAAAGAACGAACGGGCTCTTTAGGACCAACTGCTCCGACGAAAAAGTTTTTTTCACTCATCGGTGAAGCTCCAAACAAATACGTGATCAAAAAGCGATATGCTAAATAATTACGTGTCACTTTTAAGTAAGCATTTGTTTTAAATCGTATAAAGTCTGTTTCTTCTGTTTGGATCGCAAACATACGTTGCAGTAGTTCTTCAGATAATTCGATATTAAAATGAATCCCACTGACCATTTGTTTACGACGTCCATACGTTTTGGCTAAATAGCGACGATACAAGACATCTTCAAAGCGATCTAATTTTGCCAGTGTAATGGCTTCGTCTTTTAATGGTAACGCTGGTGGCATACTTAGTGGCCATAATCGTTCATCGTCTTCTAATGAACGATAAGCAACGTCATGAATCGCCGCTAAATAACGAAACAATTCCTCGACAGAATCGGTTACTGGTGTAATAAGTTCCATTTGTGTCTCAGCAAAATCTGTCTGAATATATGGATGTGAAGAGCGGTTCCCTAATGTTTTAGGATAAGCCGTATCAACTAGTTGACCTGTTTTTGTAATTCGTTGACCTTCACGTTCAATTCCAAAATGTGCACTTAGCGCATAAGGTAAGACTGTTTCATCCATCAATAATGTTTGGTAATCCATGGTTCCCCCGATCTAGAAAGACTAGCTTTCTATCCCTATTCTTCTTTTAATAAACCTTTGAATAGACCGATCACAAAGTCATTTGGATCAAATGGCTCTAAGTCATCGATTTTTTCACCTAATCCTACCAGTTTTACTGGCAAATGTAACTCATTTCGAATCGCTAAGACGATTCCACCTTTAGCTGTACCATCTAGTTTTGTCAAAACTAAACCTGTAACATCAGTCGTTTCTTTGAATTGCTTTGCTTGGACCATCGCATTTTGCCCCGTGGTAGCATCTAAGACAAGCAATACTTCATGTGGTGCATCGGGTTCTTCACGCTGAATGATGCGTTTGATTTTCTCTAACTCATTCATCAAATTGACTTTATTTTGTAGCCGTCCTGCGGTATCGATCAACAGTACGTCAGCTTGTTCAGCTTTTGCACGACGCATTGCATCGAATACGACCGCAGCTGGATCACCATTGGCTTCTCCGCGTACGACTTCAACACCTGCCCGTTCGCCCCATACGACCAACTGATCGATCGCTCCAGCACGAAATGTATCGGCAGCGGCTAATAAGACTTTTTTACCTTCTTGTTTGTATTGATGCGCTAATTTCCCAATACTGGTCGTCTTTCCTACACCATTGACGCCGACGAATAGCATCACGGTCAAGCCTTCTGGTTTTAGGTTCAACGTGTTGATCTCATCGACTCCTTCTGCTTCATAAAGATCGACTAATTTTTCAATAATCGCATTTTGGACTTCAGCCGGTTTTTTCGCATTGCGTAATTTCACTTCTTCACGTAATGCTTCTGAGATTTTGATTGCCGTATCAAAACCAACATCTGCTCCAATTAGCGTTTCTTCTAACTCTTCAAAAAAGTCTTCATCAACCGTTCTAAAATTGGCAAACAATTCATTCATACGTTCCCCAAAAGTTTTACGGGTCTTTTCTAGACCTTTATCATATTTTTCTTGGACTTGTTCTTGTTCGACGCTAACTTCTTCTGATTTTTCTTCACCAGTAAAGGCGCGTTTGATTTTATCAAAAAATCCCATAGACTCACTTCCCTTAGCTTAATTTAGTACAAATTTTTCGATAGCTAATGCTACCCCGTCTTCTTCGTTTGTTTTCGTAATAAAATCAGCTGCTTCTTTGACAGGCAAAACTGCATTTTCCATCGCTACTCCGATTTTAGCATAAGAGACCATCGACAGATCGTTTTCTTCATCTCCGATTGCCATAATTTCAGTTTGTTCAATTCCTAAGTCAGCTGCTAGACGAGCGATCCCAACAGCTTTTGTTACGCCTTTTGGCATAAATTCTAACAGATTATTACGTGTTTTGATGACTTCAAATTTTTCTTTGATAGCATCAGGGATCTTCGTGATCCATTGATCTAAAACCTCTTGGTCATATGCCGTAACTGCTTTATTAAACAGCGTATACTCG
This sequence comes from Enterococcus bulliens, assembly GCF_053761865.1. Lineage (NCBI taxonomy): Bacteria > Bacillati > Bacillota > Bacilli > Lactobacillales > Enterococcaceae > Enterococcus > Enterococcus bulliens. Next base: position 79,705 of record NZ_JBSMXK010000008.1, on the reverse strand, counting down.
GCTAATTCTGCTTCTGTTGCTTCTTTATAAGTCAATAACGGATTAAGCGATGGATAGATCGTTTGATACGTCGATGAAGTCCGAATGCATAACACGATTTCATCTGATAAAATATCCAGTGGCATATCGAGTTCTTTTGCTAGTGCGATCAATTCATCCACATCTGCTTTCGTCAAAGTGACTTTTTCTACGATTGTTCCTGTATCATTTTTTTGAACTAATCCACCATTAAAGGTGATACTGTAATCTCCTGCTTCACGCAAGTTCAACGAATCCAAGTAAGGACGGATCGCCATCAATGGACGACCCGTGCATAACACGATTTTGACTCCTTGTGCCTTCGCTTGAGTAAGCACGTCATGATTGCGGACGGAAACTGTTTTTTTATCGGTCAATAATGTACCATCTAGATCGATTGCGACTAATTTAATCATTTTACTGCTCCTTTTACTTCGATTTGGCCATCGTCTTTTACCTGATCTAATTTTACAGATAAGACTTTAGAGACCCCTGATTCTTCCATAGTAACACCATATAAAGCATCTGCAGCTTCCATTGTTCCTTTGCGATGTGTGACCACAATAAATTGTGCGTGGTTTTGATTTGATTTCAAATAACGACCAAAACGCGACACATTTGCTTCGTCTAAGGCAGCTTCGACTTCATCTAAGATACAAAACGGTACTGGACGAACTTGAATGATCGCAAATAATAATGCGATCGCTGTCAACGAACGTTCCCCACCGGATAGTAAACTTAGACTTTGTAATTTTTTCCCTGGTGGTTGCGCTTCGATCTCGATTCCTGTGTGTAATAAATCATCTGGTTGTGTTAAAACAAGTTCTGCTCGCCCACCACCGAATATGTTAGGAAATACTTGACTAAACTGACGTTTGATCGCATTAAACGTCTCTGAAAAACGTTGTTTCACTTCTTCATCCATTTCAGACATCGTTTCTTCTAATTGTTCTTTTGCTTGGGTAAGATCATCTTTTTGGCTCGTTAAAAATTCATAACGTTCATTCACTTGTTCATACTGCTCAATCGCTTGCAAGTTCACAACCCCTAAAGAGGTGATTTGTTGCTTCAAACGACTGATTTGATTTTTTTGCTCCTCATCAGGTGTGACAAATGGATACAATGCCTTTGCTTGTTCAACTGTTAAATGGTAGTTCTCATCCAAATAACTGATTTGTTGTGCAATTTTGGTTTGAACACGGTCTTCTTGTAACGCATATTGATTGTGTAGTGCTAATCCTTCTTTTTGTTGACGATAAATCAATGCTAATGCATCGTCTTCTTTACGGATTTGCTCATGACAAGCATATCGTTTTTCACGGATCATTTGTAATTGTTCTTCTAGATCCAGTTTTTTTGTTTGTGTCGTTGCAATCAATTCACTTAACGACTCTACTGTTTCTTCTTGATGTTCATCTGATGAAGCCAATGCTGCCAATTGACGCTCTAATGTCGCTTGTTTTTGTTCAACTTGCATCAGTGAGGTATTGGTTTGTGTAAAGCGTTCTTTCAAATGTGTGACTTTTTCTTTTGCCACAGCTTCTTTAGCTTGCAACTGGCTGATTTCATCGCGTAGTACTTGTCGGCGCTTTTCGATACCATCTTCTTCTTTAGTCAATGTATCCATCTCTTGTTGGATTTTCGTCAGCCGTTCGGTGATTTGTGCTTGTTCGCTAGTCAATTGCTGGTGTTGCTCTGTATAATCGGTAACAAATCGTTGCCATTCGCGTAGTTCAAATGCATAGATTTGTTGATCTTTTTCTAGACGTTCGATCGTACTTTGTAACACTTGCGCTTTCGAGGCAAAGTCTTGCGTTTGCACTTGATCATCTTGATATTGCATACGTAATACGTCTAAGCGTTCTCTAGTGGTGCTATCTAGTTCTTGCAATTCTTTAACCTGACGTTCGGTCAATTGTAATTGTGCCTCTAAACGTTGTGCCGTTTGGGTCAATTCTTGTAATTGAGCGCCTTGTGTAAACATACTCGATTGGCTATTGCGTTTTGAAGCTCCACCAGTCATCGATCCACCAGCATTCATCACATCACCTTCTAGTGACACGACACGATAGCGAAATTGAAGTGCTCTTGCGATTTGGTTTGCCGCAGCTAGATCTGTCGCTATCAACACCGTCCCCAATAGATTCTCAATGATCGTCTGGACACGTTCTTCGTATTGAACTAACTGACTGGCCACACCTACAAAACCAGTAATTTCTTGCACTTGCGCGAGTACTGATGGTGGTAGGGTACGTGGTTTGATTGCCGTCAACGGTAAAAAAGTCGCACGTCCAGCTTGGCGTTTTTTCAAAAACGTAATCGCGGCTCTGGCGTCCGCTTCATTTTCCATTACGACATGCTGTGATGCTCCACCTAACGCGGTTTCGATCCCTAATGTATAGTCTTCAGGGACCTCGATCAATTCAGCTACTGCTCCTATGATCTGTAAATCTTCCCGATGTTTCAATGCTTCGCGTACACCTTGATAATAACCAGTATAATTTTCTTTGATTTCTTGCAAGCTTTTTTGACGAGCTTTGACTTGTTGAACTTCACGCATTAAGTCATACATTTTCGCTTGTGCTTTTTCAATACGTCCTTTAGTCGTTTCAACTAAACTTTGAAGCTCACTTACTTGTTTCGTGTGTTCAATTTGTTGTGCTTTTTCTTTAGATAAAGAACTTTGGATTGCTTCTAACTCTGCTTTTTGTTGCGCCAGTTGCTCTGAGACTTCCGCTTGTTTTTTTAGTGTTTGCTCATTACGCATGCGTTCTTGTTCGTGTTGACGCTCCAGGTATTTGTGCTCATTGCTTACACTTGCTTGTTGTTGCATCACGTCTACATATTCTGCTCGTAATTCTTCGACTAATTCTTTCGTCGATTTTTCATAATTTTTCATTTCTTTCATCGCTTGAGCGATTTGCTTTTCAACTTGTTGCAATTCACCGTTTTGTAACGACAATTGCGCGATCACATGCGCTTTTTCATCTTCTAAGCGTTCAATCATATCCATGACTTCAACCAGTGACTCTTGATATTCTTGGCTACTTTTTAGCGTATGTTTTGAACGTTCTTTTAATACATCCAACTGTCCTTCTGCTTGTTTCAATCGTTCTACTAACGACAAAAGTGTTTGGTTTTCTGCTTCGATCGTGGTATCAAATTGTTCACGTTGCGCACGCAATTGTTGTAAAAGATGTTCTTTATCCGTAAGATTCGTTTGGATTGTATCAAGTTCTTGTTTTGCTAGTCGCGCTTTTTCAACGATCTGTTGTTGTGTCGCCTCATGTTGGGCTAAACTGCTGATCGTATATGTGACGTCGAGTTGTGTCAACTCTTCTTTTAATTCCACATATTTCGTTGCCGTTTCTTTTTGCTGACGTAACGGACTAAGCTGTTCGTCTAATTCGTAGATGATATCATTTAAACGACTTAGATTTTCTTTAGTCTCAGAAAGTTTTGATTCCGCTTGTTTTTTACGTGACTTGTATTTTAAAACTCCTGCGGCTTCTTCAAAGATACCGCGTCGTTCTTCTGGTTTACTACTAAAAATCGCTTCGACTTTTCCTTGCGAAATAATAGAAAAGGACTCTTTTCCTAAGCCAGAGTCCATAAACAATTCTTGTATGTCTTTTAGGCGGCAAGCTTGTTTATTTAAGAAAAAATCACTCTCGCCAGTTCTACGTAATCTTCTTGTTACACTTACTTCGACAAATTCTACTGGAAGATAATGGTCTTCATTGTCGAGCACTAGCGTGACTTCAGCGATATTTAGCGGTTTGCGTGACTCTGATCCGGCAAAGATGATATCTGGCATCTTGCCACCACGTAAACTTTTAGCCGAAGACTCTCCTAAAACCCAACGAATCGCTTCTGTGATATTACTTTTACCACTTCCATTTGGTCCTACGATCGCTGTTACTTGATTTTCAAATTCGATCGTAGTGCGATTGGCAAAAGATTTGAATCCTGCCACTTCAATACGTTTTAAATACACATGACTTCCCCACTTATTCTTCTAATTCTTCCAATGCATTTTGAGCTGCAGCTTGCTCAGCTCCTTTTTTTGAACGACCTGTTCCTTGACCAATCAATTTGCCATCACAATAGACATCTGTCCAAAATACCCGTTCGTGTGCTGGTCCTTCTTCTTTGATCAAACGGTAATCGATAAACACGTCGCCGCCACGTTGCAATACTTCTTGTAACTTTGTTTTATGATCCATCTCATGTGAAAAAGCACCCGCTTCAACTTTAGGGAAAATTACAGTTTTTAAAAAGCCATGAACTGCTTCTAATCCTTGATCTAAATACAATGCACCTAAAAATGATTCGAATAAATCACATAACAGTGCTGCACGTTGACGTCCACCAGAGTTTTCCTCGCCTTTTCCAAGACGGATAAATTGATCAAAAGCACATTCTCGAGCAAATTCAGCAAGTGAATCTTCTCGTACGATCGAGGCACGTAGCTTTGTTAATTTTCCTTCTGGCATTTCTGGAAATTGACGGTATAAATATTGTGATACCAATAGCTCTAATACCGCATCTCCTAAAAATTCTAAACGTTCGTTGTCGCATAAGTGTAGATTTCGATGCTCATTCACATAAGATGAATGGGTAAACGCTTGGTCTAGTAACCCCATTTCCTCAAAAACAATTTGGTAGTTTTCTTTTATTTTTGTTACTAACTGGTTATCCATGAAATCCATTCCTTTTTTGTTTTTTTACAACTTAAAGTTGTAAGTGACATCTTCTCGTATTATACCAAATGCCGCCCCGACTGTTAACTATTCTTACTGGATTCTTTTAAGGATTACTTAAGCTAGACGATGTATACTTTATTCGTACCTAAACCAATTTTATGTTTACTTTCTTCCTCCCAATATAGAGAGTAAAAAAAGGCTGTGACAGAAGTCCATCACGCCCCCTAAAATAAGCCGAATCATTACCAAAATAGGAGATCCTATTATCGGAATGATTCGGCTTATTTATTCGAGCTGACTTCTTTGACAGTCTCTTTTTTATAATAAAATTTGTCCCGCAATCGGTACGACGACCGTTACGATCACCCCAACAACCACAAGGGCGATACTGGCCATGGATGTTTCCACAGCTCCCATTCCTTGAGCGGCTGAAACGCCCAATGAATGACCGGATGTACCTAGTGCCAACCCTCTAGCAATTGGATCTTTGATTTTAAATAGATCCACTAGTGGTCGAGCTAAAGCGTAGATAATTACACCATTTAGAATACAGGCTAGGGAAGTTAATTCACCCGAACCGCCCATGGCAATCGATGTAGGCATCGCAATCGCGGTCGTTGCTGCTTGCGGTAACATCGATGCTGTAACGACTTTTCCTAATTCAAAGAGATTGGATACTGCATAGATACCATAGATCGCCACAATACTTCCTAATGTGATCCCACCTAAAATCTGCGCCCAATATTTTTTTAGCACGTCGCGTTTTTTATATAAAGGAATCGCAAAACAAATGGTTGCCGGTTCTAAAAAGAAGCTGATGATCTGGCCGCCTTTATTGTATTCTGGAAATGAGATCCCTATTGCCATCAAGGTAAAAATTCCCAAAATCATCGCCACAAATAAGGGAGCAAATAAGAAAAATCCATTGGTTTTTTTGAATAATACTTGACCGATATAAAATGCGCCTAGTGAAAGCAATACGCCAAAAACCGGAGTTTGTTTAAATAATTCGATGATCATACTCATTTATCTCACCTCTTGTGCTTTTTTGATTGCAGCTAATTTGGGGAAAACTGGAACTTTTTTGGCTGCTTTTTTACTTCTAATTCCTAATAAGATCTGCGTCATCCAACCGGTTCCCACTAGTAAAAATAATGTCGAGAAGAAAATCAAGGCCATCGTTAACAAAAAGTGCCCTTTCAATAGATCAAGTGAATTGATCACTGAAATTCCTGCTGGCACGAAAAACAATCCAATATTATCCACCAATGCATTTCCAACTGTTTCGACTTGCTCTAAACGCACGACTTTCGTACATAACGCTACAAATAACAACACTAAGCCGATAACTGAAGATGGCATCGCAAATGGTAAAATTGCTTCAACAAATTTTGAGAGCATCATGACCACCCCAATGACCACACCTTGATAAATTACGGAATATTGTTTCTTCATTTTGTTTTCCTCCTTGATTTCTCTGTTTTTCTTGTCTTTACTATATAAAAAAAACCACTTTAAAAGTGGTTTTTTGCGCTATTTACTGAAATTAAGGTATAACTTACTGGCTACGCTTCCTAAAATGCTACAAGCCGATTGCTTGTTTGAAGGATTTAACGTACGAACGGCTTACTGGCACTTTTTCTTGATTGCTCATCGTCACTTGATAGGTTTGATTAAACCACGGTTGGATCTCGGCGATTTTTGCCGTATTGATGATATAACTGCGGTGGACTTTTAAGAAATTCGGACTTGGTACCTGTTGTTCTAAAGCAGCTAATGTTAAGTTGGTAATAAATTGCCGCTCGACTGTATGGATCGTTGTTTGTTTTCCTTGGACTTCTGCATATAAAATCTCATCAAACGGGACAAGAAAAATCCGTTCATCCGTTTCGATCGTCAAACGAGGATTGACTGGTGTAGTCGTCTGTTTGACTAGCGTTTGTTGGGACTTGGCGACCGCTTTTTTGATCCGCTCTTGTTCAAACGGTTTTAAAATATAGTCTAACGCATTTAATTCGAAAGCTTCCACTGCATGATTATCATACGCTGTAGCAAAGATGATCAATGGCGGATGCGGAACTTGCTGGATTTTTTTGGCTAGATCTAACCCACTCTCATCGGTCAGATGAATATCTAAAAACAAGAGATCGATCGTTTCATGTAATAGTAAAGCAAAGGCTTCTTCAATCGATTCTCCTTCATAGATGTTCTCGACACCTTCAACTTGTTGCAGTAAATAATGTAGCTCCATTCGTGCTAAACGTTCATCATCGATAATTGCGATGTTCATCGACTCACTCCTTTTCTAAAACCGGAATCGTAAAGGAAAAACAACTTCCATTTGGTGTAGATTCAATGACTAAATGTGCCTCTTGTCCAAATAAGCTGACCAAACGGCGATTGATATTTTCTAGTGCCGAACCGGTACCACTTTTCGATTCAACGACTTCTCGTCCAAGACGTGCTTGTTTAACTGGATCAATTCCCTGACCATTATCTTTTACACTAATGGTGACGGTCGTTTCATTTTTTTGTGCGGTCACAAAGACTTGATTGCCCGTTTTACGTCCAATAAACGCATGCTTCAACGCATTTTCCACTAAAATTTGAATAACAAATGGTGGGATCTGGATCGTATGCAAGACGGGATCGATCGCAAAGTGTATCGTATAGCGCTCAGGAAAACGTGCTTGTTCGATTGCTAAATAGGCTTCCACATGGGCTAACTCTTCTGATACCGGGATCAGATTATTTCGGTGTCCATTTAAATTGGCGCGAAAATAATGCCCCAGTTGCAGTAATAAGTGCCGAGCCTGTTCACTATCAAAACGCATCAAAGCCGAAATCGTATTGATCGCATTAAATAAAAAGTGCGGATTTACTTGCGCTTGTAGCGATTTGATCTCGGCATCTTTTAATAGTCGTTGCGCGTTGTCCATTTCGCCCAGTTCAATTTGTGAAGAAAAAATCTCACCTAATCCTTTAGCTAATTGCTCCTCGACATACGTCAACTCACTTGCATCAGTAAAGTACAATTTAAATGTTCCAATGACTTTTGCTTGCACCATCAACGGCACGACGATCGCCGCTTCTAGTGGACAATCGGGATGACTACATCCGATCTCACGTTTCGTGCGGACAACATGGAGTTCTCCAGTTTTGAGTACTTCTTTTGAGAGGTCCGTAATAATCGCTTCTTTAGCGATATGATGATCACTCGCTTTGCCGACATGTGCTAAAATCTCCGTTTGATTGGTCACACTGACCGCTGAAACACGCATAAATTTCTTGATCTGCTCAGCTGTTTGATAGGCTGATTCTGCCGTCAATCCTTGTCGAAAATAGGGTAATGTCGTATTGGCTAATTCCAAAACATCATGGGTTTGGATCGCGCGTGTGCTTTCTTCTTGCTTTAACGTCGACAAAATAATCGACAAGAACAATCCGGTTCCTAAAGCGTTGACGAACATCATCGGCAATGCGATCGTTTGAATCAATAAGATCGCTTGCTCGCGGCTAGGTAAAAATAAGAAAATACAACTCATTTGGATCACTTCCATCAACGCTCCACAAATTGCGCCTTGAACAATACTCGGATAGCTTTGTTTTCTTAAACTAAAGTACCCGAAAAGCCCTGATGCTCCGCCGATGACGATCGACGAAATAAAATAAGTATAGGGTGCTGTTCCTCCTTGCATGAAACGCACGGTTCCTGAGATCAACCCAACAAAAAGACCGACGATAGGACCACCGATCAAGCCAGACATCCCGATCGTAAGCGTCCTTGTGTTGGCGATCGAAGCATGACTCGCTAAATTGACAAAGGCGGATGAATCGATCTGCCTCGCATCCGTCACCAAAACCCCAGTAAAGTTACTAATAATGGCAAATACACTAAACGTTGCAATCAAAATAATTTGTGCAAATCGTTCTTGGCGATGATACATCAATTTTTTATAATACGGGCTATTCATGAGTAGATTGGCTAATAAAATAATCAATCCCACTCGTTCTAATAATGGCAGTACTAACGCAAACATAATTTTCACTCCCTTAGTGTCAGTATAACAAAAAAATAGACTACGCGAGGGCGTAGTCTATTTACTGATCAATTATTTTGCTTCAGTCACACCTAAAGTCGTGAATGTGTTGTAATCTAGATCACGTGTGATATCGTAACCTGTTACACGATCGCTAACTGGTGTTACTCGATAAGAGTAAGTCGTTGGAATTACAAATGCTTCTTCATTTGCATATTCTTGCCAATCTTTGTAGATTTTCGCTGCTTTATCTTCATCTAGAGCATCTTTTGATGACATTTGATCCAATAATTTGGTGTTTTCATCTGATACAAAACGAGTGAAGTTAAATTGTGCATCTTTTCCGTAAAGACCAGCTTGGTTTGGATCAAATCCAGTTGACCAACCTGCTTGATACATATCGATTCCTGGATCATCTGCTTGTAATTTATCATAGAAACTATTTACTTCGATTAAACGTCCAGTTGCTAGTTCAACATTCAAACCAACTTCTTTCCAAGCTTGGATGTAGTATTCAGATAATGACTTCGCAGTCGTTCCGCCATCACGGAAGGCAAAGTTGATTGTTAATTTTTTGCCGTCTTTATCTTCACGTAAGCCGTCGCCATCGACATCTTTATAGCCCGCATCATCTAATAATTTTTTCGCTTTATCGACATCTTGTTTGTAGCCAGCAAGATCTTTGTCATAAAGTGATGCAAAGCCAGGTACGACTAATGAGTTCGCTGCTGTCTGCAAGCCATTGTATAATTTCTCTGCAATTGCTGCGTTGTCGACTGCATAGCCAATTGCTTGACGTAATGATTTATCTGCCATTTTAGCATTAGCATCCATTACGTTTTCACCTTTATCGGCATCCCATTTACCTAGTTTGAATCCAATGTAGTTATAAGCTAGTTCTTGTTGCCCTAATAGCTCATAACCATCTAAATCTTTCCAAGATGTGTATTCTGAGTTTGGCATGCCATCATAGATATCATATTCTTTAGATTTCATTGACGCTACAGCTGAAGAAGTCGGGATACTCTTCATCGTTAATTTAGATAGTTTTGGTTTGTCACCATAGTAGTATTCATTTGGTAAGAATTCTACAGACTCACCTGTTGTAATTTTACTGATGTAGTAAGGTCCAAAAGTAATTGGGTTTTTACGAACTGGGTCAGAGGCTGCCATATCTTTGACTGCGATTCCGTCAAACGCATGTTTTGGCATTGCGTAAGATAATACGCCGCCTCCACCTTGTAAGATAGATGGTGCAAATTCTTTGTATGAGATTACGATTTCTTTGTCATTCACTTTTTTGATTCCTGAAATACTATCTGATTTTCCATCATGATAGTCTTCGATTCCAACGATGTTTTTCATTGTAGAATCATAACGTACACCAGTATAATCTTTATCTGCAATTACTTGATATGGGAAGATCAAATCGTCGGCTGTAACGTCTTTGCCGTCACTCCATTTTAATTTATCATTTAAAGTAATCGTAGCCGTTTTCGCATCTTCATCGAATTTAATTTTCGCTGCGCCACCATCTTTGATCTTTAAATCTTTGTCATAGTAGAACAATGGTTCATTTGCTGGTGCAAAATACGTTGAATCTAAAGACATTTCTGAGAACGCATCTGAGAAGATCCCAGTAAATGCTGTATCGGTTACTTCGGCAATTTCTAAGGTGCCATCTTTCATCGCTTCTTTATCGTTTGAGGTTTTGACTTTGAAATTTGCAGTATCGGTTGCTGTATCGCTAGATCCTTTACTGCTATTGTCTTTACTTCCATTGCCACAAGCAGCTAAAGTTAAGCTTAACCCTGCCACTGTTACTAAACCCAATAATGCTTTTTTCTTCATTCCTTTTCCCCCGTTTCTGATTATCCTAAACGTTGACGCGCATCTGCGGAACGTTTAAAGGCTTGACCGACATAATTTATACTTAACATCAAGACTAAAATTAGTAGTGATGCTGGTATCCATACCCATGGTTTCGATGTGATGACTTCTGAGTTGTTCGCATACGAGATCAAGGTTCCTAAACTTGGTGTTTTGATTGGTAACCCAAAGCCTAAGAACGTCAAACTTGTTTCGATCCCGATATTTGCGGCGAAGTTCATCGTTAAATTGGTGATAATCAATGAACTTAAGTTTGGCATCACTTCAAAAAACATGATTTTAAAATTCGATGTCCCTAACGTTTTGGACGCACTCACATAGTCGCGACGACTTTCAGAGAGCGTTTTAGCACGAAATAGCCGTGCTTTTCCGACCCAATAAAAGGCCGACATAATCCAAACTAAACTTAACGCATTGTATTTTGGTACAATCGTTACCAATACGATAATGATCAATAAAATTGGTAAGATCATGATAAAATCGACGATCCGCATCAAAACCGTATCAATCACGCCGCCGTAATATCCTGAGATGATCCCAACCGCTACCCCGATAATCGAGGTAATGATCGTGATCAAAAAGCCAATCATGATCGAATTACGGGCTCCAATGACTAATAACCCAAAGATGTCACGACCACCTTCATCAGCACCCAATAAGTAATACCGACCATCGACTGCCGTCGATCCTGGTGTAGCATAACGATCAAAAATACTGACTTTATTGACCGTGTCTGCATCTAAAACAAAACTGCCAATAAAGGCAAATAGTAAGACAAAAATCAATAGACCAAGCGAAAACATCGCTAATTTATCTTTTTTGAATTCTCGTGCGATCACTCTGATTCCCATAGGGGGTGTCGACACGGTTTCTACTGTAGCTGTTTCTTTTTTTGCCATTGTGTACACTCCTCCTATGTTATTGGATTCGAATTCGTGGATCCACGATACTCATAATGATATCGGATAATAACGTTCCTACTAAAGTCGCTACCCCAAAGATCAAGGTCAATGCAGTGATGACTGAATAGTCACGTTGGCCGATACTTGTAATAAACAAGTTTCCGATCCCTGGATAATTAAAGATTATCTCGATCATCACCGACCCTGAAATCAAACCAGTGATCTCATAACCTAAAGTCGATGCAATCGGTAGTGAAGCATTTCTAAAAATGTGACGATTGAAAACTGTACTTGTCGGAACACCTTTAGAGCGCGCAGTACGAATGTAATCCATTTTCTTCGCATCGATTACTTCACTACGTAAATACTGGATCGTGACGGCTGTTCCTAATAATGCTTGCACGATCGATGGCAAGAGAACATGATACAATTGACTCATAAAATAGCCAATCGTTCCAGGCGTCGCATCTGTTGCAACACTGCCACTTGTTGGGAACCAATGCAAGGTATACCCAAAGAAATAGATCATCAATAAAGCCAAGACAAAAACTGGAATCGCAAAACTAATAAAGTTATAGCCCACAACAAATTTATCTAACCAAGAGTTTTCATAACGACCAGCATATAATCCTAATGGGATCGCTAAAGCATACGTTAAGATCACTGATACAATCGCTAAACGAACGGTATTGCCGATTCGTTGACCAATAACGGTCGCGACATCATATTTATACGTATAACTTTTCCCAAAATCACCATGTAAGGCATTGGTGATCCAATTATAGTATTGTCGATACCATGGATCATAAAAACCAGAAGCTTTTTTTAATTCTTCGATTCGCGCAGGATCCGTATTGGGATTGATCAATCCTGTAAATGGATCACCCGGCATCATTTTTGCTAGAATAAAGATCAGTAAACTTAAAATAATGATTTGGGGAATCATTAAGATCACGCGACGTAAAATCGTTTTCCACATTTAGCTTTTCCCCCCATCTTTTAATGCGACTTGATGTGTCGGTGAAATGCTCGTTAAGTCATACACACGACCCGTTTCGTCGTAGTAATTTTTTTGATTATTGACATACTCCGCTTCCACTAAGCGTCGTGTTTCTTTATGGGCATCACGATTTTTAACATCGATCTGAGGAATTGCTGATAATAAACGTTTCGTATAGATATGCTGTGGATTCGTATAAATATCTTGTTTTGTTCCAATCTCAACAAAGCGGCCTTTATACATGATCGCGATATTGTCACACATATGTTTTACGACTCCAAGGTCATGCGAGATAAATAAGAAACTTAACCCATATTCTTCTTGAATCCGTTTCATAAAGTTCAATACTTGTGCTTGTACCGATAAATCGAGTGCAGAAACTGGCTCATCGGCTACGATCAATTTAGGATTTGATGCTACTGCACGGGCTACCCCGATACGTTGCCGTTGTCCACCTGAAAACTCATGCGGATACTTATATAGTGCATCTTCTGGCATGCCAACGATATCAAGCAATTCCTTCACGCGTTTTTTCTCTTCTTGATCACTCAAACGCTCAAAATTGCGTAAAGGTTCCGCAATGATATCAATTACACGACGTTTCGGATTCAAACTAGACATTGAATCTTGAAAAATCATTTGGACATCTTTATTGTATTGCATTTTTCTTCGTACCGATGATTTGGTCACGTCTTGACCTTCGTAAATAATGCCACCAGCAGTTACTTTTTCTAGTCCGACGATCGCTTTTCCAGTCGTCGATTTCCCAGAACCTGATTCACCAACTAATCCATACGTTTGGCCTTTTTCAATCACGAAATCGACCCCGTCTACAGCGTAAACATAGTCGGTCACACGATTCAAAAATCCACTACGAATCGGATAGTGAACTTTTAGGTCTTTAATTGTAATCAATTCTGACATCTACACTACTCCTTTTCGTCTCTAAAATGAAAGTTCTGATAGCACGTGCAACGGACTAAATGGCCAGGAGATACTTCATGAAGGGTCGGATTTTCTTCATGTGCTGACGCTGGAATCCAGGGAATCCGTGGTGCAAAACGGCAGCCATCACGTACCATATTTTTTAAAGAAGGGACGACACCTTCGATCACGTGTAAATCACCTTCTTGATCTTCTTGAGGAATCGAGTTCAGTAAAGAGCGGGTGTACGGATGTTTAGGGTTATTAAATAACTCTTCAGCTGTTGCTACTTCCACAAACTGTCCACCATACATTACCGCTACTCGATCGGCCATTTCAGCTACGACACCAAGGTCATGCGTGATCAAGATGATCCCTGCTTCAGTTTCACGTTGTAGATCAGTCAATAAATCTAAAATTTGTGCTTGAATTGTTACGTCAAGAGCTGTTGTCGGTTCATCTGCAATGATGATTGGTGGCTTACAAGCAATAGCGATTGCAATAATTACCCGTTGGCGCATCCCACCAGACAATTCATGCGGATATTGGCGGCCGATTCGCTCTGGATTTGGAATCCCAACTTGTGTCAACAGTTCAATCGCGCGTTGTTGTCTTTGTTCGCTGGTCATTTTTGTATGGTACGATAGTCCCTCTTTGATCTGGTCTTCGATACGCATCAAAGGGTTTAGGGCTGATAAAGGATCTTGGAAAATCATTCCAATATCATTTCCTCGAATCTTGTTATAAAGTGTCTCGTTTAGATTGGCTAGGTTTAAATCCTTGTACATGATCTCACCAGTGATTTTTGTGTTTGCCAAGTCTTGTAATCCCATGATGGTCGTAGCTAATGTACTCTTTCCACAACCTGATTCACCTACGATCGCTAAGATTTCGTTACGATTTAGTGTAAATGAAACATCATCTACGGCATCGTAAAAATCATCTTTGATCCGAAAGCTAGTATGTAAATGTTGCACGTCTAATAACTGTTTTGCATTTGCCAACGAAAAGCCTCCTTCAATAGTATCGATACTCAGTTTGATAGTGCTTATTTTTTATTCTAATAGAAATATCATATTTTTTTAATAATTATATAGAATATGTCAAAAAAATACAAGACCAAAAAAATAGGTATCCGGATATTTACTTATAATAGCATAGTTTTCAGTCGGTTCAAGGGTAATAAAAGAAAAAGTGCTATAAAATATAACCGTTTTTCAACTTATTCTAAAAATAAAGCAAATTCTTAGTAGATTTTCACTTAATATAATTAATCTTTTGTTTGAAAACAAAAAAAGTTTGAAGGAAATTCCTTCAAACTTTTTTGTTATGCGATATTATTGGTAATATAATCCACTGCAGCACCTACAGTTTCAATTTTTTCCGCATCTTCATCTGAGATTTCGGTACCGAATTCTTCTTCTAATTCAAGAACAAATTCCATTACACTAATTGAGTCCGCGTTTAGATCGTCTTTGATGTTCATTGCTTCGGTTACATTCTCTGCATTTACTTCAAAGTGATTGGCGATCACTACGGCTACTTTTTGAAATACTTCATCGTGTGTCAACTGTTTTCACCTCCACCTTAGTGACGAGACAGTAAAATAACTAAGCCCATTCTAACGAGTTCTCGCTTATTTGTCTACCTTTTTTTGTAGCTTCTCATTAATCGAGAAAGTACCTTCTTGTTTTTTCTTTTCGTCAAATTGCGTGACTAATTCTTCGACCATTTTGGTTTCTAGCATGGTATGGATTTGACGAATCGTTTGTGCCACTGCTTCTGGACCGGTTGCTCCATGTGTTTTGATCACAGGAGCTTTTAATCCAAATAAAACTGCGCCTCCATATTTAGCGTAGTCCATTTTACCTTTTAATCCACGTAGACTATCTTTTAACAACAATGCGCCGAGTTTACCTTTAATTCCTGCGTCTAAAATTGATTCCTTTAAAACAGCCATCAGATTCAAAGCTGTTCCTTCGATCGTTTTCAAGACTGCATTCCCAGTAAAACCATCCGTCACGACGACATCTGCTACACCATTTAATAACTCGCGCGCTTCGACATTTCCAATAAAATTGATGCCTGGTTCTGCTTGTAGTAATTCATATGTTTTTTTCGTTAGCTCGCTACCCTTAGTTTCTTCCGTTCCATTATTTAACAGACCCACACGAGGTGTAGTGATCCCACGAACATGTGACGCATAAAAAGAGCCTAAAATCGCATATTGAACTAAATGCTCAGGCTTGTTTTCGGCATTAGCACCTAAATCTAACATATCAAATCCGGCATCGCTTGTCATCACAGGTAAAGTCGACATTAAACCAGGTCGATCGACCCCTTTGATGCGTCCGATAATAAATAACCCTGCTGCAAGTAATGCACCGGTATTGCCTGCACTAAAGATCGCGTCTGCACGCCCTTCTTTAACTGCCTGTGCCGCTAAGACCATTGATGCCTGTTTTTTCTTGCGAATCGCTTTTACCGGTTCGTCTTCACTATAAATTTTTTCATCAGTATGAATGATCGTAACATTTGTTTCATCTGTTACATATTTACGGATTTCCGCTTCTTTTCCATAAAGTTGGAATTCAATCATCGGAAAATCTTTTTTTGCTAGCATTACGCCTTCAACGATTGCTTGTGGCGCATGATCGCCACCCATCGCATCGACAGCAATTCTCATGTCTGATGCACTCCTTTCTTTTGAACTCATCTAGTATAGCATAATTTATTAATCAAATGAGCCATTTTGCTGCTGATTTTGTTGCAAATACGCTTGAAGAGCCGCGTATTCAGGCAAGAGTTGCCAATTGGTTTGTTTGAAAATCGCACTGGCTTCTTGTTGGGCAACTTCTAATATATGCGCATGTTCGACTAAGTCAGCGATCATAAATTCAGGTAAGCCAGATTGCCGATTTCCAAATACCTCTCCTGGTCCACGTAATGCAAGATCACGTTCACTCACGATAAATCCATTAGTCGTTTCTGTCATGATCTTCATTCGTTCTTTTCCGACATCATTTTTTGGTTGGGCAACTAAGATACAATAAGAAGCTGTTTGACCCCGTCCAACTCGACCACGCAATTGGTGCAACTGTGCTAAACCAAAACGATCAGCATCCATAATGACCATCACTGAAGCATTCGGGACGTTGACACCGACTTCAATCACTGTTGTTGAAACTAAAATTTGCGTTTGGTTGTCTTTAAATTCCTCCATGATTTGATCTTTTTCACTAGGACGCATTTTCCCATGCAAAAGACCTACAGTAAACTCAGGAAACGTTTGACATAGATCTTCATAGATTGCCTGAGCATTTTTAACATCTAAAGTTTCTGATTCTTCAATCAACGGACAAATCACATACATTTGATGTCCTTTTTGCAATTGTTGACGTGCAAAATCCAAAACATCTATCAGCTGTGGCGGTTTGATCCATCTCGTTTCAATCGGGATCCTTCCTTTAGGCAACTCATCGATGATCGACACATCCATCTCACCGTAAGCCGTTATCGCTAATGTTCGCGGGATCGGTGTTGCCGTCATAAATAGGACATCTGGTTTTAAGCCTTTTTCACGTAAAATCTTGCGCTGATTGACGCCAAAACGATGTTGTTCATCGGTGATCACTAGGCCAAGATGCGAAAAGACGACATCTTCTTGAATCAACGCATGTGTCCCGATAACGATATCGATCATACCTTTTGCTAAACCAGCTAAAATCTCTCGTCGTTCTTTTGTTTTAGTCGAGCCTGTTAGTAAAGCTACGGTAAGTTCTGTGTGCGCAAACAGTCCGCTTAAACTTTCCATATGTTGCTGTGCCAGTATCTCCGTTGGGACCATTAAAGCACCTTGAAATCCTGCTGTTTTGGCTGCAAATAATGCAATGGCCGCAACGATCGTTTTACCACTTCCTACATCCCCTTGCAATAAGCGTTGCATATGCTTAGGACTCTTTAAGTCTGCACAGATCTCATTGGTTACTTTTTTTTGTGCTTGTGTAAGTTCAAACGGTAACGTATTGATAAATCCTTTAAGTGCTTGAGGATCGTAATCGATCGCTAACCCGACCGTAGCATCACGCGCTTTTTGTTTTAACCCTTGGATCGTCATTTGGAATAAGAAAAATTCTTCAAAAATCACTCGCCGTTTTGCTTGTTCGTACTCTTGACGTGATTGTGGGATGTGCATGGCGCGTACCGCTTGGTTACGTGCCATCAGACGATATTTGTCAATCAAACTTTGTGGCAGATTTTCTTCGATCTGTTCTTGATAAGTGCTCAGTGCTTTGAAGATCAAGTCTTGTAGCGTTTTTTGACGAATCGTTTTATTTACGTGATACACGGGTGCAAAATCGGATTGCTGCTTACTACCTAAAATCTTCATTCCCGCTAAAGATGCCCGATCAGCATCCCATTTACCGTATACTACCAATTCTTCAAATGGTACGACTTTGTCTTTTAAATAGGCTTGATTAAAAAAAGAAACTTGAAACACATCATCATTTTGTTTCATTTTAAATTGTAGTCGATTTTTTTTATACCCAAAGCGACTAACAACTGGCGGCGTCACTACAATTCCTTTTAGTGTTACTTTTTCTTGATCTAAAATTTCTGAGAGTTGTCTTTCTTGTACATCTTCATAGCGAAAAGGATAGTAAGTAATCAACTCTTCGATTGTAAAAATCCCTAAACTTGCTAATGTTTCGGCGCGTTTTGCGCCTACACCTGAAAGTGTCGTGACCGACTGAGTAAACATCATATCCTCCTCATGAAAAAAAGCTTAGACGAGCCTTTGACTAGTCCAAGCTTTTTTTTATTCTGCTGCAAACAAATAAGGGTAAACCGGTTGTTGCCCTTCATGAATCTCAACTTCTACATCTGCAAACTTCGCTTGCATCGCTTCAGCCATTTTTTCTGCTTCTTTCATCGATCCATCTTCACCGATGATCAACGTTAAAATTTCAGTTTCATCTGTTGCCATACGCGTCATCGTTTCGATGCATGTTGTATACATATCTGGATTTGAAACCACGATTTTACCATCGATCATTCCCAATACGTCTCCGTCTTGAATCGTGATGCCATCGATTTGTGTATCGCGAATCGCATGCGTCACAGAACCACTTACGATCTCTTTAGCTGCTTGAGTCATTACTCTTTGATTTTCTTCTAAAGTACTTGCTTCATTAAACGCTAGCATCGCAGCCATCCCTTGAGGAATCGTTTGTGTCGGTACAACGACAACAGGCAATTCTGCAACTTCTGCTGCTTGATCTGCAGCCATAAAGATATTTTTATTGTTTGGCAATAAAATCACTTTATCTGCATTGACTTCATCGATAGCTTTTAAGATATCTTCCGTACTAGGGTTCATCGTTTGACCACCACTGATGACATAGCGTACACCTAAACTAGTGAACAATTCTTTGACACCATCTCCTGCTGCAATCGCGATCACTGCGTAAGGCGTACGTGGTGCTTTTGCTTTTGGTACTTCTTCTTGTTCTAAAATCGTTTCGTGTTGGACACGCATATTGTCGACTTTGATTTTGATCAATGAACCAAATTTTTGACCATAGTTCATTACTTCACCAGGGTGTTCTGTATGAACGTGAACTTTGATGATTTCATCATCATTGACCACAAGTAATGAGTCCCCTAATTCATTTAAATAACTACGAAACGTATCGTAGTCAAATTTATCTGTTACTGTAGGACCTTCACCGATTTTCACCATGATTTCCGTACAATAACCAAATGTAATGTCTTCAGTCGCCATATGACCTTGCACACTGCGATGGTGTTCGGCATTGACCATTTCATCCATTACTGCTGGTGATTTTTCAACAGCTTCTGCTTTAAATTCGCCCGTTAATGCGCCTAAAAAGCCTTCGTAAATAAATAAAAGTCCTTGACCACCACTATCGACAACACCGACTTCTTTTAAAACAGGAAGTAAATCTGGTGTTTTTTCTAATGCCTTTGTGGCACCAGTTACTACAGCTTGCATGACTGCTACACAGTCATCGGTTTCTTTGGCTTTTTTCTCACCAAATTCTGCAGCAACACGCGCTACTGTCAAAATTGTCCCCTCAACTGGTTTCATCACCGCTTTATACGCTGTCTCGACCCCACGAGTAAATGCTTTAGCCAATTCAGGTGCAGTCAACGTACTTACCATCGGGATCTCTTTTGCAAATCCACGGAATAATTGAGATAAAATCACCCCAGAGTTCCCTCTAGCGCCCATCAATAATCCTTTAGATAATCGTTTTGCTAGTTCTCCAACTTCTTCTGAAACAGAATCACTAACGGCCTTTGCCCCACTCGTCATCGACAAATTCATATTGGTTCCTGTATCTCCATCTGGTACAGGGAACACGTTTAATGAATTGACATATTCTGCATTCGCATGTAGACGATTGGCGCCGGCTTGTACCATTTCTTGGAACTGACCTGCGCTAATATTCGTTACTTTCACTGTAATAAATCCTCCTTAAGATCGACAACTACTCTACTAGTCTGGTAATACGCGCACACCTTGAACAAAAACATTAACTGAATTTGCGCGTACTCCTAACATGGTTTCCAAATTGTATTTCACTTTTTCTTGCACATTGCGTGACACTTCAGAAATTTTCGTGCCATAGCTGACGATCGTGTAGACGTCTACTGCAATTCCATTTTCTTGTTGGCGTACCACGACACCGCGTGAATAGTTTTCTTTACGTAAAATTTCATTGATGTTATCTTTAATTTGATTTTTGCTTGCCATACCGACAATCCCAAAAACATCTGTTGCAGCTCCGCCGACAACCGTTGCGATGACTTCATTTGAGATTTCAATAATTCCTGATGCAGTTTTAATTTTAACAGCCATTAGATAGCCTCCTTAACAGGTTTTTCGCCTATTTCTACTATAGTATTTTACCATAGTTGTACCCCAAATAAAAGAACGATACCCAAGTTCAGGTTTAACCGTATTTGAAAAACAAACAACTGCTTAAATTTACAACGTTTTCAGGAAAAAGTCAATCTAGACTCAGTTTTTTCTTGCAAAGAAGTGTAAATTGTGGTAAATTCATTTAGTATGAGCCGAATTATAGCGCTCCACAACAAGGCAAAAGGAGGAAATAAACACATGGCTAAAGTTTGCTACTTTACAGGACGTAAGACTAAAAGTGGAAACAACCGTTCTCACGCAATGAACGCGACAAAACGCACAGTAAAACCTAACTTACAAAAAGTTCGCGTGATGATCGACGGAACACCTAAAAAAGTTTGGGTGTCAACTCGTGCTTTGAAATCTGGAAAAGTTGAGCGCGTTTAATCTAATCCACATGAACTAACAACCGTTCGCTTATGGACGGTTTTTTTCTTTGCTCTAAATTCAGTGCTTTTTGAATTTCCTTCTTATGGTACACTACATTTAACGAATTTGTTATTGGAGGTTTTTTATGACAACACGCGCGTATCTTCGTTACAATTGGCGCTATCTAGTAGCTAGTTTCTTTCTCCCTTTAGTGATCATGGCTTTGATTTATTTGAGTATTGGCATTTATCCTGGGAGTAGCCGAAGCATTTTAGCTAGCGATGCATTTGCCCAGTTTTCAAATTTCCATGCTAGTTTTCGCAATATGTTGCTTGGTAAGCAAAGTCTTTTTTACACGTGGAGCGGTTCACTCGGGTTGAATTACCTTTCGTTGATCTCTTATTATCTAGGCGGATTTTTCACACCACTTGTGATTTTCTTTCCAAACCAATTGATGCCAGATGCTTTATACGTGATCACATTACTTAAAATCGGTAGTGCTGGCCTGTGCTTTTGGTTATTTGCGAATCACACCTTCCAGCTTAACCGTTGGAACCAGCTCATTTTGTCTCTTTGCTATGCGTTGATGTCGTTTGCTATCGCCCACTCTGAGATTATTATGTGGCTAGATACCTTCACTTTTTTACCCTTAATCATTTGGGGGATCTATCGCTTAGTGTATCTACATAAACCTCGCCTTTTATTTTACAGCTATCTTTGTTTATTTATCAGTAATTTTTATATGGGATTTATGGTCGCTCTATTTTCGGGACTGTACTATCTAGCTCTTTTATTCTCAGAATGGCCAAATAGTAAAAAAACCGTGATCCCTTATAGCATCACAGCCCTTTTAGCTAGTGGTGCCTCATTGATCATGGTTTTACCAGCGATTTTGGACCTGCGTACAAATGGAGAAGAATTTACAAAAATCACTTCATTAAAAACGGAAGCGACAGGTGTCTTTGATTTCTTTATCAAGAACATGGTCGGCGTCTACGATACAACTAAGTATGGATCGATTCCTTTTATTTATATCGGATTATTCCCTTTAACCTTAGCTGTCTTCTTCTTTTTGACGCGAGTGATTACTAAACGACAAAAAATCAGTTTTGGTGCGATTGCATTATTATTGATGATCAGTTTTTATTTCCAACCATTCAACTTATTTTGGCAAGGGATGCATGCTCCAAATATGTTCTTATTCCGCTTTGCTTATTTATTTTCCTTTTTAGTGATCGTTTTGGCTGGTTTTGGTTGGGAACGTTTAACAAAACACGAATTACCCACTTACTTGTTTAGTATCTTACTACTTTTACTTGGTTTCACCTTAGCTTATGGAGCTGTCGATAAAACGACGCATGCGTATCTTACGATCACTTCATTTGCATTGACGATTATTTTCTTGTTGATTTATTTCGTTTGTATGAGCGGCAACTCACTCAAACTGTTATCACGAAAACAGCTCTCCCTTTTATTATTGCTAACGATCGGTGTGGAAATGAGTTTAAATGCGAATGCCATGGTACATGGTATCTTAGAAGATTGGAACTATGCCTCACGTAGTTTATATACCGATCCACAACCTTCGCTACAAGCGTTGGTAAACCAAACGAAAAAAGAAAATCAAACATTCTACCGTTTAGAAAATCTTGATCCAGTTTCGTCTAACGATAGCTTTGCCTATAATTACGCGGGTATCAATATGTTTTCGTCGATTCGCAATCGACACTCATCGACCTATCTAAATGATTTAGGATTTCGTTCACGCGGAACGAATTTAAACATTCGTTACAACAACAACACGTTACTTATGGATGCTTTTACAAGTATCAAATACAATATTG
Organism: Enterococcus bulliens; assembly: GCF_053761865.1. Classification (NCBI taxonomy): domain Bacteria; kingdom Bacillati; phylum Bacillota; class Bacilli; order Lactobacillales; family Enterococcaceae; genus Enterococcus; species Enterococcus bulliens. The sequence continues at coordinate 57,063 of NZ_JBSMXK010000008.1, read as the reverse complement.
CATCTACTGGTTTTGATAAATTCGGATTTGAAAAAATAGCGCAAAAAGGTGCGTATTCACTTTATGAAAATACGAATGCACTCCCTTTAGGCTTTACGATCCCTACAACTAGAACCGAGCCAAAGATCATTGCCAATGACAACTTGCAAAACCAAACGAACCTGATGAATTATCTATCGGGACTGGAACAAACCTATTTTGCATTTGAACCGATCCAAATGATCGATTCAAAAAATACGGAGATCACCACAGTCGGACAACAAGTTACATATAAAGAGATCACACTGAATACTGCAAAGGAATTGACATATGAAGTGACGGTTCCTGCACATACACAGGCGTATCTAAGCCTATTTCCAACTGACTTTAATCAATTGCAAAGCTCTTCTGCTTCGATTACAGTCAATGGCCAACAACGAAAAACACAGATCAATATCAATGGTCAATATTATGATTTAGGCTATTACGATCAAACACAAACGGTAACGTTCACACTGAGTCTTTACGGTACCGATCAAGTCAGTTTCCAAGAACCCAAAGTGGTCACACTAGATACTGATGCTTATCAAAATGCGATAACGGCTATTAAACGTGATGGTGTTGACTTTAAAACTGGAAATAGAAGTGCAACTGCAAGCTTCACGACAAAAGAAGCAACGACCTTGGTCACAACGATTCCTTATGATAAAGGCTGGAGTGCGACTTTAGATGGAAAAAAAGTTCCCATCACTGAATTTGAAGATGGTCTGATCAGCTTAACTATTCCTAAAGGAAAACATACCTTAGTGTTACGTTACGTACCACCTGGATTAAAAATCGGTATCGCAAGCTTTATCCTTTGTCTCATTCTATTTGGAATTTATCAACGTTTCTTCAAAAAAAGGGATAAATAACCAAAAACCTAGCGCTTTTTCAAGCGCTAGGTTTTTTTTCATGACTTTTTTCAAAAAAAGAGTTTACAAGCGTTGAGTACTCATGTTATATTTCTTTACATGAAAGAATGATTAAAATGAACCATTAGAAAATCACGGAAAAAGGATGGGAAGTTATTATGCCAAAAGTAAATACGACAGCAGCAGAGATCAAAGAGATCGTGAAAAAAGAACATGTACGCTTTTTACGTTTAATGTTTACCGACATTATGGGAACAATCAAAAACGTAGAAGTTCCTGTTTCACAATTAGATAAAGTATTAGACAATAAAATGATGTTTGATGGTTCATCAATCGAAGGATTCGTACGTATCGAAGAAAGTGATATGTACTTACGCCCTGACTTAGATACTTGGATGATCTTCCCATGGGAAAATGATCACGGTAAAGTAGCTCGTTTGATCTGTGATATCTACAATCCAGATGGTACACCATTTGCTGGAGATCCTCGTGGAAACTTAAAACGTGCGCTAGCAAAAATGGAAGAACTTGGCTTTACTTCATTCAATTTAGGACCTGAACCTGAATTTTTCCTTTTCCGTTTAGATGAAAATCGCAACATTACAACTGAATTAAATGACCAAGGTGGTTATTTTGACTTTGCACCAACTGACTTAGGTGAAAACTGCCGCCGTGATATCGTATTAGAGTTAGAAAACTTAGGCTTTGAAGTAGAAGCTTCTCACCATGAAGTAGCTCCTGGACAACACGAGATCGACTTCAAGTACGCAAATGCAATCGAAGCTTGTGACAACATCCAAACCTTCAAGTTAGTTGTCAAAACGATCGCTCGTAAACATGGATTGCATGCGACGTTCATGCCTAAACCATTATATGGAATCAACGGCTCAGGGATGCACTGTAATATGTCATTATTTAAAGGTGACGAGAATGCGTTCTTTGATCCAAAAAGCGAGATGCAACTGAGCGAAACAGCTTACCAATTCTTAGCTGGTTTGATGAAACATGCCAAAGCGTATACTGCAGTATGTAACCCAACAGTGAACTCTTACAAACGTTTAGTTCCTGGCTTTGAAGCTCCTGTTTACATTGCTTGGTCTGGTCGTAATCGTTCACCACTAATCCGCGTTCCTGAATCTCGTGGATTATCTACTCGTTTAGAATTACGTTCAGTTGATCCAAGTGCAAATCCATATTTAGCTCTAGCTGCACTATTAACTGCTGGTTTAGATGGAATCGAAAATAAATTAGAAGCTCCAGCACCAGTCGATCGCAACATCTATGTTATGACTGAAGAAGAACGTGAAGCAGTAAACATCTTTGATTTACCAGGTACATTGCGTTCTGCCTTAAAAGCTTTACGTAAAGATGATGTTATGGTCGATGCATTAGGAAGTCATATCTTCAACAACTTCTATGAAGCAAAAACGATCGAATGGCAATCATTTAGACAAGCCGTTACCGAATGGGAACGCGAACAATATTTAGAATTATACTAAAAAGAGGCTGCTTTAAAAGTAGGCAGCTCCAATAAATAAGCCGACCCATTCCGATAATAGGTTCTCCTATTTCGGTAATGAGTCGGCTTATTTTTGACAGAGCTACTTTTGGAACACCGTTTATTCATTTTTTGGAGACTGTGACAGATTTCTGTCACAGTCCTTTTTAATAGCGTACTTCTTTTAAGTAAAGCCCTTCTGGATGAGCAGTCGGTCCTGCAAGATCACGATTTTTCGCCGCAATGATTTGCGGAATACTTGTTTCATCCATACGATGATTCCCGATTTTCAACAGCGTTCCTACCATGATGCGAATCATCTTATACAAAAATCCATCGCCTCTAAATGTAAAAACCAACTCCTGAGTTGAATCGCTATAAACTACACTTGCTTCTTTTATCGTGCGTGTCTTATCTTCAATCGAACTACCTGAAGCACAAAATGAGGTAAAATCATGCGTGCCTAAAAAATCTTGTAGTGCACGTTCAATTTTTGGTAGCTCGATCTCGTAAGGAAAATAGCTCGCATAAAAACGAGTAAAAGGACTTCTTGGTTTTCCTAACTGAACTCTAAATTCATAGGTTTTTTCTTTTACTAAGTAGCGCGCATGAAAATCTTCTGCTACTTCTTCTACCTGGATCACTGCGATATCTTCCGGTGTTTGAGTATCTAACCCAAAACGCATTTTTTCTAATGGTCGTGGATAAGGAAAGTCAAAATGGATGACTTGACCTAAAGCATGAACACCGGCATCAGTGCGGCCAGAACCATGGATCTCGATTTTTTGACTTGCCATTTTTGTCAAAGTTTTTTCTATTTCCTCTTGAACTGTACGGGTATTTTGTTGACGTTGGAACCCATGAAAATTTGTCCCATCATATGCGATGATTGCTTTATATCGTACCATGTTTTCTACTCCTAAAAAAAGCAAAGCGACCGGAAAGTTCACAGTGGCTTTGCTCGAATTTTTTTTATGAACTCTTTAACCAAACTAAAATAATCGTGACGATGACAAACACTAAAATGGTGAGAGTGTCTCTTAGTTGCCAGTGTAAAATCCGGTATTTTGTCCGACCCTCGCCGCCTTGATAGCCTCTAGCTTCCATCGCTGTTGCTAAATCTTCAGCACGATTAAAACTACTGACAAATAACGGGATCAATAACGGGACGATTGCCTTCATTTTTTGGACGATACTTCCTTCACCAAAATCGACACCACGTGCACGTTGCGCGTTCATGATTTTCTCCGTTTCATCCATCAATGTCGGTACAAATCGTAGCGCAATGGACAGCATCAATGAGATCTCGTGTACTGGAAATTTAATGACTTTCAATGGTCTTAAAATGGCTTCAATAGCGTCTGATAATGCAAGTGGTGGTGTACTCAATGTTAGTAGAGTAGAAATAAAGATAATCAGCACAAAACGGCAAAAAATAAAAATCCCATTTAACACTCCAAATTCTGTTAAGCGAAAGATCCCCCACTGCCAATAGACTTGACCACCAGATGTGAAAAACATCTGCAATGCCACTGTAAAAATAATCAACCATAATAACGGACGAACGCCACGTAAGAAGAAGCCTAAATTGATTTTAGACAGCAAGATCGCTACAAATGTGAAGGCTGCTAAAAATAGATAGCTTTGCCAATTATTTGCTAAAAAAATGATCCCGATAAAATAAAAACTCGTTAATAGCTTTGTACGCGGATCTAGATGATGAATGATCGAGTCACCAGGAATATATCGTCCAAAAATCAATTTATTCATCATGGGCTACTTCCCCCTTTGATACGATCCATTCAGCCAACTGTGCTGCAGTCAACGGTAACTCATCAAACTGACAGCCTTTTGCTTGTAATTTTTTTGCAAAAGCCGCTGCTGTCGGAACACCCAATTGTTTTTCTTCTAACCAAGCTACTTCTTGAAAAACCTCTTTAGGTGTGCCTTGTTTGACGACGCGTCCTTTTTCCATGACCGTCACATAATCAGCAAAATCTGCTACGTCATCCATCAAATGGGTAACCAAAACGATCGTGAGTTGTTTTTGTTTTTGTAGCGCTGAAAACATCGCCATCATTTCACGTCGCCCTTGTGGGTCTAGTCCTGCTGTTGGCTCATCCAAAACCAATACCTCTGGTTCCATCGCCAAAACACCAGCAATCGCTACCCGACGCATCTGTCCTCCTGAAAGATCAAAAGGCGATTTAGTTAACGTTTCGGCAGGTAAGCCCACAAGTTCAATATACTCTTCAGCTAATCGTTGGGCTGCTTCTTCTGACACACCAAAATTTTTAGGTCCAAACATAATATCTTTGGCTACTGTTTCTTCAAACAATTGTGACTCTGGAAATTGAAAAACGATCCCAACTTTTTTACGTAACGGTTTTAAATTTTTATTATTCGTATCTGGTTTGATGGCACGATCACCAATCATTACTGTTCCACTCGTTGGTTTTAACAATGCATTCAGATGCTGTAAAATCGTGGATTTCCCGGAACCGGTATGGCCAACGATCGCATGATAACTTCCATCTTTGATTTCAAAATCTAAATCAAATAAGACTCGTTGTTCAAATGGACTATTCGGCTGATATGTGAAATTTACTTGTTCAAAACGGATGTCCATAACCATTTCACCATCCCTTCTTCGGTTAAATAATGATTCGGTACAGTAATCCCTTGTGCTTTTAATGCCAATTTCAATTTTTCTGGAAATGGCAGATCTAATCCAAGTTCGATCAGTTCAGGTCCAGCCGAAAAAATCTCTTCTGGTGTGCCTTCTTTGATCAAACGACCTTGCTTCATCACTAAGACACGATTCGCATTTGCCGCTTCATCGATATCATGGGTGATTGAGATTACTGTTAATTGATTTTTCTCTTTGATTTTTTTTACTGCTTCAATGACTTCATAGCGCCCTTCAGGATCTAACATACTTGTCGCTTCATCCAATATGATCACATCTGGTCTTAGCGCTACGACTCCGGCAATCGCTACCCGTTGTTTTTGACCACCAGATAGTCTTGCTGGCTCTTTGGTCGCAAAAGGCGTCATCCGCACTTGTTCTAGTGCTTCTTGTACACGTAAGACCATATCTTCACGCGGAACGCCTTGGTTTTCCATTCCAAACGCAATATCATCTTCGACAGTTGCGCCAACGAATTGATTATCAGGATTTTGAAACACCATGCCGACTGCACGACGAATATTCCAAATCGTTTCTTCAGCTAATGCTTGCCCTTTAACAAGCACTTCTCCATGTTCAGGTAATAATAAGCCATTGATCGTTTTGGCCAAAGTGGATTTTCCGGAACCATTATGCCCGATAATCGCCACCCATTCTCCTTCATTGATCGTCAGTGACACTTGATCTAAAGCTGGTTTTTCATCATCTGGTTGATATCGAAATGTTAAGTCTTGTAATTGAACAATCGGTTCCATGTTATTCCCCTCACTCTTTGGTCTACTTTCAAACACTACCAAAAAAAGCGCTCAAACGCAATGATTCGTTGACGTTTTGCGCTTTTTCATTCTTTTTCACTTTCCAAAAGCTGTCTTGACAGCTACTCGAGAGTAAAAAAAAACACTTACACTTTATGATGAGTGCATACCCCCTAGTCAAACTAGGGGGTAGCGCTGAGCTAGACTCGGAAAGTCTGAACTTTCCAACATCATAACACTCTTGTATGCATCTCTAAAGTGATGATAAGTGTGATTTTAAACAAGTTCTAGGATAACCATTTTAGCAGCATCTCCGCGTCTTGGTTCTGTCTTCAAGATACGAGTATAGCCACCTTGGCGATCTGTGTAACGAGGTGCGATATCATTGAATAGCTTTTGTAAAGCTGATTCAACTACGATCCCTTCGTTTTCTTCACGAACACTTGCTACTTCATTACGAACGAATGCCGCAGCTTGGCGACGTGCGTGTAAATCACCACGTTTACCTAAAGTGATCATTTTTTCTGCAGTTGAGCGAACTTCTTTCGCACGAGCTTCAGTCGTCACGATACGTTCGTTAATGAATAAATCAGTTGTTAAATCACGCAACATCGCTTTACGTTGACTAGACGTGCGTCCTAATTTACGATAACTCACTTGGTTTCCCCTCCTTCAAAAAGGTTTAATCGTCTTTGCGTAACCCAAGACCAAGATCATGTAATTTCGCTTTCACTTCTTCAAGTGATTTACGACCTAAATTACGAACTTTGATCATTTCAGGTTCAGACTTATTAGTTAATTCTTGTACAGTATTAATTCCTGCACGTTTTAAACAGTTATAAGAACGTACAGATAAATCTAGTTCTTCAATCGTCATTTCCAACATTTTTTCTTTTTGCGTTTCTTCTTTTTCTACCATGATTTCAGCATGTTTAGCTTCATCAGTAAGATTCACGAAAATGTCTAAATGTTCAGTCATGATTTTTGCAGCTAGACTCATTGCATCTAATGGTTCGATTGAGCCATCTGTCCAAATTTCCATTGTTAGTTTGTCAAAATCATCTCTATGACCGACACGAGTGTTTTCTACTTGGTAGTTTACACGACGTACTGGTGTATAGATAGAATCAACAGGTAACACACCGATTGGCATGTCTTCTTTTTTATTTTCGTCTGCTTGAACATATCCACGTCCAGGTCTCACGGTTAAGCGAGCATTGAAAGTAGCACCTTCAGAAACAGTACAAATATACATATCTTTATTTAAGATCTCTACATCACTGTCAACAAGGATGTCACCAGCTGTAACTGTAGCAGGACCTGCAATATCGATTTCAAGGGTTTTTTCATCTTCGCCATACATTTTTAATGCTAGGCCTTTGATATTCAAGATGATTTGCGCCACGTCTTCTCGAACACCTTTTACTGTGGAGAATTCGTGCAATACGCCATCAATTTGAATATTCGTGATTGCTGCCCCTGGCAAAGAAGACAATAAAATACGACGTAAAGAGTTACCTAATGTCGTACCGTATCCACGTTCTAACGGTTCAACGATAAACTTGCCATAATCTTTTTCTTCATCAATCTTTGCGATTCTTGGTTTTTCGAATTCGATCATTCTTATCTCTTACCCCTTTCAAAACGAAAAGTGTCTTGTTCAATGACGTAATACTTAAAACTCAAATGAGAAGCACTCATTAAACACGACGGCGTTTTGGAGGGCGGCACCCATTATGAGGAACTGGAGTCACGTCACGGATTGCAGTCACTTCTAAGCCTGCTGCTTGTAATGAACGGATTGCTGCTTCACGTCCTGAACCAGGACCTTTTACAGTTACCTCTAATGTTCTTAATCCATGTTCCATTGCTACTTTAGCTGCAGTTTCTGCTGCCATTTGAGCGGCAAAAGGAGTTGATTTTCTGCTTCCTCTAAATCCTAATGCACCAGCTGATGACCATGCTAACGCGTTACCATGAGTATCAGTAATCATTACGATTGTATTATTGAATGTTGAGTGGATATGTGCAATCCCAGCTTCAATATTCTTTTTGACACGGCGTTTACGATTTACTTTTTTTGCTACCATGAAGATTTAACCTCCTTCACTTAAAAATTATTTTTTCTTGCCTGCAACTGTTTTAGAAGGGCCTTTACGAGTACGTGCATTATTTTTCGTGTTTTGTCCACGAACTGGTAATCCACGACGGTGACGGATTCCACGGTAAGAACCGATTTCCATCAAACGTTTGATGTTTAAGTTAACTTCACGACGTAAGTCACCTTCAACTTTTAGTTTATCGATTTCAGCACGGATAGCGTCAGTTTGTTCGTTTGTTAAATCACGTACACGAATTTCTTCTGAAACACCAACGTTAGCTAAAACTTTTTTCGCAGTCGTGTTCCCAATACCATAAATATAAGTAAGAGAAACGACTACACGTTTATCACGAGGAATATCTACTCCTGCAATACGAGCCATAGTTTGTTACACCTCCGGTTATCCTTGACGTTGTTTATGTTTTGGATTTGCTGGGCAAATCACCATAACGCGTCCTTTACGACGAATTACTTTACAATGTTCACACATTGGTTTTACTGATGGTCTTACTTTCATGATAATACCTCCTGTGTTTTTACGGAGTACAATTATTTAAAGCGATAAGTAATACGGCCACGGTTCAAATCATACGGTGATAATTCAACCGTTACTTTGTCTCCAGGTAGAATACGAATGTAGTGCATTCTGATCTTACCAGAAACTGTTGCTAGAACTTGATGTCCATTTTCCAATTCGACTTTAAACATTGCATTCGGCAAAGTTTCGACGACTGTACCTTCGACTTCAATCATATCTTCTTTTGCCACGCACAGTACCTCCTTGTACTTTTTCGCATTTTCACACGATAAAACGGCGGAATGCAATGCTTCCACCTAATATTCTCAAAAACTTCTCGTTAAAGAAGTCGGACTGACATATTATAACATGCCAGGTTAATTATATCAAGAGAAAGTCACTCAGCCTTCAAGTCGGTTACGGGCAATCGATCGCTATTCGATGATCTTTTGTACATCTGCAAACACAGCATCGATTTCACGATTCCCATCAATAGACTGTAATAAACCTTCTTCTTTATAATAATTTAAAATTGGTTCACTACTTTTGATATTGACAGCTAGACGATTTTTGACCGTCTCAGGCTTATCATCTTCTCGTTGATAAAACTCGTGCTCACCGCATTTATCACAAGTACCTTCCACTTTTGGAGGATTGAACTCACGATGATACGTTGCACCGCAATTGCGGCACATAAAGCGACCAGTTAAGCGATCAACTAAAATTTCTTCAGGGACATGAATATCAATTACAGCATCTAATTTCTTTCCAAGCTCGTTTAGCATCTCATCCAACGCTTTTGCTTGATCCAATGTACGAGGAAAGCCATCCAATAAGAAGCCATTCTCTGTATCTGGTTGAGCTAAACGTTCTTTGACGATTCCATTCGTCACTTCGTCAGGAACTAGATTTCCTTGATCCATGTATGATTTGGCTTTTAAGCCTAGCGCTGTTTCATTGGCCATAGCCGCACGAAACATATCGCCGGTTGAAATGTGCGGTAAGTTGTAAGAAGCGACGATACGCTCTGCTTGTGTTCCCTTACCAGCACCGGGAAGTCCCATTAAAACGAGGTTCATTCTGTTTCCTCCTAAGTCATTGAATAGTGTTGAGGAAATCCTCAACACCTCAAGAACCTTAATTCAAAAAACCAGTATATTGGCGTTTTAGCATTAACCCTTCAAGCTGTTTCGCAGCTTCAAGTGCAACCCCAACAACGATCAACAAACTTGTTCCGCCTAAACCAATTGATTGTGGTAAGTTCCAGATCATTTGCGCTAAAATCGGTAGCAAGGCTACTAATCCTAGGAAAATGGCTCCGACAGTACTTAAGCGCATCAATAATGAAGAGACGTATTCTTCTGTTCCTTTACCAGGACGAACACTTGGGATATAACTTCCTTGTTTTTGCAAGTTTTCGGATAACTTTTCAGGATTGACCTGAACAAAAGCATAGAAGAATGTAAAGGCCACGATCAACACGGTATAAATCGCTGCCCCAGGGACAGTGTTATAACTGAAGATCGTTTGGACGATAACAAACCAAGATTCATTTTGGTAAGAACTACCTAGAGCTTGAATGATTGCACTAGGCGTAGTAATAAATGAACTAGCAAAAATTACAGGGATAACTCCGGCAGCATTTACTTTCAATGGAAGGTAACTACTTGTAGGAGCACCAGTAATTCGTTTGGTATACTGAATTGGAATTTTTCGTTCTGCTTGTTGGAAAAATGTAACTAGTGTGACGATTACTAATACAGCAATGATTAGCAACACCATAAAAATAGTTGATTTCCATAAATCAGATGAAGGTACGTTAATGAAGTAATCTTCATAAAGACCCTTCACACTTACAGGTAAGCGTGAGATGATCCCAGCGAAGATGATCATTGACACTCCATTTCCGATTCCTTTTTCAGTGATTTGCTCTCCTAACCAAGTCACAAACATTGTGCCTGCAGTTAAGATGATCCCGATGGTAACGAATGTTTGCCAACTAGGATTTGAGACAAAACCAAATTGAGTGTAGAAGTTAAATCCAGCAGTTAATGTCATTGATTGTAGGAAACCTAAAACCAATGTCAAATAACGTGTTGCTTGATTTAATTTTTTACGACCAACTTCACCCTGTTTCGACCATTCCACAAAACGTGGAACGATATCCATTTGCAACAATTGAACAATAATTGATGCAGTGATGTAAGGAGAGACTCCCATCGAAAAGATCGAGAAGTTTTGGAGCGCACTACCACTCACCAAATTTAGCATGTTCAAAAATGGTAGATCGGCGATATCTTTTAACTTATTTGCATCGACACCGGGCACAACGACATGTGCACCGAGACGAAATACAAACAGGATAAATACTGTAAACAAAATTCTTGAGCGAATATCTTTTACTTTAAAAGCATTCTTCAAAAGTTTCAGCATTAGATCACCTCAATTGATCCACCAGCAGCTACGATAGCTTCTTCTGCTGTTTTAGAGAATTTTGCTGCTTTGACAGTTAATTTTTTCGTTAACTCGCCATTACCCAATACTTTAATTCCAGCTTTTGCGTTTTTCACGATTCCAGCTTCAACTAAAGCAACTGGTGTAACTTCAGCTCCATCTTCAAAACGATTTAAAAGATCTAAGTTCACAACTGCGTATTCTTTACGGTTCACGTTTGTGAATCCACGTTTTGGTAAACGACGGAATAAAGGAGTTTGTCCCCCTTCAAATCCTAAACGTACACCGCCACCTGAACGAGCTTTTTGACCTTTTTGTCCGCGTCCTGCTGTTTTACCGTTACCAGATGAAGTACCACGTCCTACGCGATTGCGTACTTGGCGAGATCCTTCTGCAGGTTTTAATTCATGAAGTTTCATGGTTTGGCACCTCCTTAATCAAACTACTAACTCTAAATCTATTTCTAATTAAACTTCTTCAACGTCCACTAAGTGAGAGATTGTGTTAACCATGCCTTTGATTGCATCATTAGCTGGTTTAACAACAGTGCTGTTCACTTTACCAAGACCTAACGCTTTAACAGTTGCGCGTTGGTTTTGAGGACGTCCGATAACACTGCGTCTTAAAGTAATTTTTAATTCAGCCATTATACTTGTCCTCCTTAACCGATAATTTCGTCAACTGATTTGCCGCGAAGTGCTGCCACTTCTTCGACACGTTTTAATTGTTTTAATCCATCAATTGTTGCGCGAACAACGTTGATAGGTGTGTTTGAACCTAATGATTTAGATGTGATATCAGCTACCCCAGCTAATTCTAATACGGCACGAACTGGTCCACCAGCAGCAACTCCAGAACCTTCTACTGCAGGTTTCATTAAGATGCGGCCACCACCAAATACGCCGATAGCTTCATGAGGGATAGTAGAACCAACCATTGGTACTTCAACTAAGTTTTTCTTAGCATCTTCAACAGCTTTACGGATCGCTTCTGGTACTTCTTGAGCTTTACCAGTACCGAAACCAACGTGGCCATTTTTATCACCGACAACAACTAAAGCTGCGAAACGTAAACGACGTCCACCTTTTACAACTTTTGTTACGCGGTTGATACCGACAACGCGGTCTTCTAATTCCAAGTGTTTTGGATCAATATAAACCATGAATGGTGTTCCTCCTTCTCCTAAAATTCTAGTCCATTTTCGCGAGCTGCTGTTGCTAATGCTGCTACGCGGCCATGGTAAAGGTATCCACCACGGTCAAAGACTACTACTTTGATACCTTTTGCTGCTGCACGTTCAGCGATTAATTTACCGACAGCTTGCGCTTGTTCAGTTTTTGTTCCACCTGAAATTTCTTTATCCAAGGCAGAGGCACTTGCTAGCGTTACACCCGCTACGTCATCAATTACTTGCGCGTAGATGTTCTTGTTAGAACGGAAAATGTTCAAGCGTGGGCACTCAGCAGTACCAGAGATTTTGTTACGTACACGACGATGTCTCTTTTGACGTGTTTTGTTTTTATCTGGTTTTGTAATCACAATTGTCACCTCTTAATTTTTATCGGCCTAAGCCGTGAATCGTAAACGCAGTGGTTTACGATTATTTACCAGTTTTACCTTCTTTACGGCGAACAAATTCACCAACATAGCGAATCCCTTTACCTTTGTAAGGTTCTGGAGGACGAACGCCACGGATGTTAGCTGCTAATTCACCAACAACTTCTTTGTTCGTACCTTTAACGATTACTGAAGTATTTGATGGTACTTCAATCGTGATGCCTTCTGGGGCAACGATTTCAACCGGATGAGAGTAACCAACGTTCAATACAAGTTTGCTTCCTTGTAATTGAGCACGGTATCCAACCCCGATTAATTCTAAAGCTTTTTGGAAACCTTCGCTTACACCAACAACCATGTTATTGAAGTTTGCACGAGTAGTTCCATGAATAGTTTTCATTTCTTTACTATCATTTGGACGAGTAAAAGTAACTTCGTTTCCTTCGATGTTCATTTGAATATCAGAAGAGAAAGTACGAGTTAATTCACCTTTAGGTCCTTTAACTGTAATGTCATTGCCTTCTTGCTTGATTTCAACACCAGCAGGAAGAACGACAATTTTATTACCGATACGACTCACTTAGAGACACCTCCTTGTGTATTATTTAAATTACCATACGTAAGCGACAACTTCGCCGCCGATGTTTTTAGCTCTTGCTTCTTTATCAGTGATTACACCTTCAGAAGTCGAGATAATTGCGATACCTAAACCGTTTAATACTTTAGGTACTTCGTCAGATTTAACGTAAGCACGTAGACCTGGTTTAGAGATACGTTTCAAGTTAGTGATAACACGTTCACCGTTTTTACCGTATTTCAAGAATACGCGGATCACGCCTTGTTTGTCATCTTCGATATATTCAACATCGCGGATGAAACCTTCTTTTTTCAAGATTTCAGCGATATCACGTTTGATTTTTGAAGCAGGTACTTCTAATACTTCGTGTTTTACCATGTTGGCATTACGAATGCGTGTTAGAAAATCTGCAATTGGATCTGTCATGACCATTAGATGATTTACCTCCTTTATGCGAGTTTACTTGTTTACCAGCTAGCTTTCTTCACGCCGGGAATTTGACCTTTGTAGGCAAGTTCGCGGAAGCAAATACGGCAAAGTTTAAATTTACGATAAACTGAATGTGGACGTCCACAACGTTCACAACGTGTGTACTCTTGTACAGCGTGTTTAGCCGGACGTTTGTTTTTAGCAATCATTGATTTTTTAGCCACGTAGTTCGCCTCCTTTTTTTATTTTTGGAATGGCATGCCTAATTGTGCTAACAACTCACGAGATTCTTCATCTGTGTTTGCTGTTGTTACAATAACGATATCCATCCCACGTACTTTATCTACCAAATCGTAGTCTACTTCTGGGAAGATTAATTGTTCTTTAACACCCAAAGTATAGTTTCCGCGTCCATCGAATGCTTTTTTGCTTACACCGTGGAAATCACGTACACGTGGTAAAGAAACAGATACTAATTTATCTAAAAATTCGTACATTCTTTCGCCGCGTAGCGTTACTTTCGCACCGATTGGCATTCCTTCACGTAGACGGAATCCAGCGATAGATTTTTTAGCTTTTGTAATTAAAGGTTTTTGACCTGAAATTAATTGTAATTCTTCTACAGCTTTATCTAAGCTTTTAGTGTTAGATACAGCATCACCCACACCCATGTTGATAACGATTTTATCAACTTTTGGTGTTTGCATGATTGAACTATAGTTAAATTTTTCCATCAATGATGGTACAACTTCTTTTGAATATTTTTCTTTAAGGCGGTTCATTTAGCAAGCTCCTCCTTCCTTGATTTGATTATTTATCTAAAACTTCACCGGTTTTTTTAGAAACACGGACTTTTTTACCGTCTACTTCTTTATAGCCGACACGTGTAGCTTCACCGTTAGAAGGATCAATGACCATCACGTTTGACACATGAATTGGTGCTTCCATTTCAACGATTCCGCCCTGAGGAGCAGCTTGAGAAGGTTTTTGGTGTTTTTTCACGATGTTAACACCTTCGACAATAACTTTATCTTTCTTAGGCATTGCAGCTAGTACTACGCCTTCTTTGTTTTTGTCTTTACCAGTGATAACTTTAACTTTATCGCCTTTTTTCACGAACATGAGTGTTTCGCACCTCCTTTGGGTATAAGTGACAATTATAATACTTCTGGTGCTAGTGAAACGATCTTCATGAAGTTGTTTTCGCGTAATTCACGAGCAACTGGGCCAAAGATACGTGTTCCACGTGGGCTCTTATCGTCACGGATAATAACCGCAGCATTTTCATCAAATTTAATATAAGAACCGTCTGTACGACGAGCGCCTGATTTGGTACGAACGATAACGGCTTTAACGACGTCACCTTTTTTGACAACACCACCTGGCGTTGCTTGTTTAACCGTAGCAACGATGATATCGCCGATGTTCGCTGTTTTGCGACCTGAACCACCAAGGACCTTGATTGTCAAGATTTCGCGAGCACCAGAGTTATCAGCAACTTTTAAACGACTTTCTTGTTGGATCACGATGTGTATCCTCCTTTCAGATTTTGCAATTCAATCTATATAGGAAAACTTCGTGTGATTAGATAATCACTGCCTTTTCGACAACTTCTACTAGACGGAAACGTTTCGTAGCTGATAATGGACGAGTTTCCATAATTTTCACGATATCGCCAACTTTTGCTTCGTTGTTTTCATCGTGTGCTTTGTATTTCTTAGAATAGTTCATACGTTTACCGTAGATAGGGTGGTTTTTTTTCGTTTCAACTACTACTGTAATTGTTTTGTCCATTTTATCAGACACCACGCGACCTTGGTAAACTTTACGTTGATTTCTTTCTTCAGTCATACCTAGATGGCCTCCTTCCACAATTAATTAGCTTGTTGACGCACTACAGTTTTAATGCGTGCAATCGACTTACGAACTTCTTTAATACGTGCAGTGTTTTCTAGTTGGCCAGTAGCTAATTGGAATCTTAGATTAAACAATTCTTCTTTTAATTGTTTTTCTTGATCTAGCATTTCGGCAGTGGTTAATTCTCTGATTTCTTTAACCTTCATTCGATTCACCACCCATTTCTTCACGTTTTACGATTTTCGTTTTCATTGGTAATTTGTGAGAAGCAAGGCGTAACGCTTCACGTGCTACTTCTTCAGGTACACCAGCGATTTCAAACATGATTTTCCCACGTTTTACTGGAGATACCCAACCTTCAGGTGCCCCTTTACCAGAACCCATACGTACCCCAATCGCTTTGGCAGTATAAGATTTATGAGGGAAAATTTTGATCCATACTTTCCCACCACGTTTCATGTAACGAGTCATTGCAATACGAGCCGCTTCGATTTGGCGGTTAGTAATCCAATGAGAATCAACAGCTTGTAAGCCATATTCACCAAATGCAACTTCTTTGCCGCCTTTAGCTTCTCCGCGCATTTTTCCACGGAATTCACGACGGTGTTTTACACGTTTAGGTACTAACATGCTTATTTCCCTCCTTTCTCAGTGTTTTTTTTAGTTGGAAGAATTTCTCCACGATAGATCCACACTTTAACTCCTAGTTTTCCGTATGTTGTATCTGCTTCTTCCCATGCGTAATCAATATCCGCACGTAATGTGTGCAATGGAACTGTTCCTTCAGAGTAACCTTCGCTACGAGCGATATCCGCACCGTTTAAACGACCTGATACTTGAGTTTTGATTCCTTGCGCGCCAGCACGCATAGAGCGTTGGATGGCTTGTTTTTGAGCACGACGGAAAGCAACACGGCCTTCTAATTGACGTGCAATTCCTTCAGCTACTAATTTAGCATCTAGATCTGGTTTTTTGATTTCCACGATGTTGATGTGTACTTTTTTACCAGTTAATTTGTTTAATTCTTTTCTTAGGCTTTCAACTTCAGATCCGCCTTTACCAATAACCATACCTGGTCTAGCTGTGTGGATTGAAACGTTCACGCGGTTTGCAGCGCGTTCGATTTCAACCGTTGACACGGCAGCATCAGCAAGTTTAGACGCGATGAATTTACGAATTCTTAAATCTTCGTGTAGAAAATCAGCATACTCTTTTTCAGCATACCATTTTGCATCCCAGTCGCGGATGACGCCTACACGCATTCCAATTGGATGTACTTTTTGACCCACTGAATGTCCCTCCTCTTATTTTTCTGATACGACTACCGTAATATGACTAGTACGTTTGTTGATTGGTGAAGCTGAACCTTTTGCACGTGGACGGAAACGTTTCATTGTCGGTCCTTCGTTAACAAATCCTTCAGATACTACCAAGTTTTCAACATCTAAGTCGAAGTTGTTTTCTGCATTAGCAATAGCTGACATTAGAACTTTTTCAATAATTCCTGCAGCTTTGTTCGGTGTGAACTTTAAGATTGCGATGGCTTCAGCAACGTTTTTTCCTCGGATTAAATCCATCACTAAACGTGATTTGCGAGGAGAAACGCGAACTGTTTTCGCAACAGCTTTAGCTGATGTAATTTGTTCTGCCATTCTGATATCCTCCTCTCAAATTAGCGTTTAGTTTTCTTATCGTCACTTCCGTGTCCACGATAAGTTCTTGTCGGTGCAAATTCACCTAATTTATGTCCTACCATATCTTCTTGAATGTAAACTGGTACATGTTTACGTCCATCATAAACAGCAATCGTAAATCCGATAAAGCTTGGGAAGATTGTTGAACGACGAGACCAAGTTTTGATAACTTTTTTCTTTTCGGCACCTTGTTGTGCGTCGACTTTTTTCATCAAATGATCATCGACAAAAGGTCCTTTTTTTAAACTACGACCCATGGTGTACCTCCTCTCAAAATATGCGACACATGGTCAATAAAATTATTTAGCGTTACGACGACGAACGATAAGTTTGTCTGATTTCGCTTTTTTGTTACGAGTTTTGTATCCAAGAGCTGGTTGACCCCATGGAGATACTGGCGCTTTACGTCCGATTGGAGCTTTACCTTCACCACCACCGTGTGGGTGATCGTTAGGGTTCATTACGCTACCACGTACAGTTGGACGTTTACGCATCCAACGAGAGCGACCCGCTTTACCAATGTTGATTAATTCATGTTGTTCGTTACCTACAGCACCGATAGTTGCACGACATGTTGCTAAGATCATGCGCACTTCGCCTGAGTTCAAACGAATCAATACGTATTTACCTTCTTTACCAAGTACTTGAGCACTTGTACCAGCAGAACGGATTAATTGTCCGCCTTTTCCTGGTTTCATTTCGATGTTGTGGATAACAGTACCCACTGGAATGTTTGCTAATGGTAACGCGTTACCAACTTTGATATCTGCTTCTGGTCCAGAAACGACAGTCATGCCAACTTCTAGTCCTTTAGGTGCTAAGATATAAGCTTTCACTCCATCTTCGTAATGAACTAACGCAATGTTAGCAGAACGGTTTGGATCATATTCGATTGTTTTAACTGTAGCAACAACGTTATCTTTGTTACGTTTGAAATCGATCAAACGGTATTGACGTTTGTGACCGCCACCTTGATGGCGAACAGTGATACGTCCGTTGTTGTTACGACCGGCATTATTTTTCAACGGCGCCAATAATGTTTTTTCTGGTTTTGAAGTTGTAATCTCAGCAAAATCAGAACTTGTCATATTACGACGACCATTTGAGGTAGGTTTGTACTTTTTAATAGCCACGTCTGTTTTCCCTCCTATTAAAGTTTAGTTAGTTTCTTTGCTTATTCAGCAGAGAATAATTCGATGTCTTTAGAAGCTTCTGTTAAAGTAACAACAGCTTTACGACGTTTTTTTGTGTATCCTGCATATTTACCCATACGTTTAAATTTAGGACGCACGTTGATGATGTTTACGTTTTTCACGTCAACACCAAATGCTGCTTCAACAGCTTGTTTTACTAAAGTCTTGTTTGCGCGTACGTCTACTTCGAAAGTGTATTTCTTTTCGTCCATAGCTAACATAGATTTTTCAGTAATAACTGGTTTTTTAATAATGTCTAGTAAGTTCATTATGCAAGCACCTCCTCAATTTGAGTAAGAGCAGTTTGAGTTGCTAACACTTTAGTGCTTGACACAACGTCTAATACACTTACGTTATCAGCAGATACTACAGAAACGTTTGGTAAGTTACGTGCAGCTAAAGCAGCGAAGTCATTACCGTTTTCTAAAACTACTAATACTTTAGTGTCAATAGACAAGTTAGCAAGAACTTGTTTGAATTCTTTAGTTTTTGGTGCGTCAAAGCTTAAAGCTTCGATTGCTACCAAGTTATTTGATGCAACTTTCTCTGATAATACAGATTTGATTGCTAAGCGACGAACTTTTTTAGGAAGTTTGTAGCTGTATGAACGTGGTGTTGGTCCAAAGACAACTCCACCTCCACGCCATTGTGGTGAACGGATTGAACCTTGACGGGCACGACCTGTTCCTTTTTGGCGCCATGGTTTACGGCCACCACCACGAACAGCGCTACGGTTTTTCACAGCGTGTGTTCCTTGTCTTAATGAAGCGCGTTGCATGATGATTGCATCAAAGACAACTGTTTCATTAGGTTCGATTCCGAAGATTTCTTCGTTTAAAGTAATTTCGCCATTTTGGCTTCCATCTTGTTTAAATAATGCTACATTCGGCATTCCTTAGTTCCTCCTTTCTTCCTATCTAATTATTTAGCTTTCACAGCTGATTTAATTGTAATCAATGATTTTTTCGCTCCAGGAATGTTACCTTTGATTAAGATAACGTTACGTTCAGCATCAACACGTACAACTTCCAAGTTTTGGATAGTTACGCGATTTCCGCCCATACGTCCTGCAAGACGTTTGTTTTTGAACACACGGTTAGGTGCTACAGGACCCATTGATCCAGGACGACGATGGTAACGAGAACCGTGAGACATAGGTCCGCGGCTTTGTCCGTGACGTTTGATAACGCCTTGGAATCCTTTACCTTTAGTTGTTCCTGTCACGTCAACGATGTCTCCAGCTTGGAATACGTCAACTTTAACTTCTGATCCTACTTCTAAGCCCTCTAGCTCAACATCCTTGAATTCGCGAATGAAGCGCTTAGGAGCCGTGTTTGCTTTTGCAACATGACCTTTCGCAGGTTTGTTACTTAAAACTTCACGTAAATCTTGGTATCCTACTTGAACAGCTTCGTAGCCGTCATTTTCCATTGTTTTCAGTTGTAATACTACGTTAGGAGTAGCTTCTACAACAGTTACTGGAATAAGTTCACCAGATTCAGTAAAGATTTGAGTCATCCCCACTTTTTTCCCTAAGATTCCTTTGGTCATGATTACACCTCCATCTTATTTTTAATTATAGTTTAATTTCAATGTTTACGCCTGATGGTAAATCAAGTTTCATCAATGCATCAACAGTTTTTGGTGTTGGATTCACGATATCGATTAAACGTTTATGTGTACGCATTTCGAATTGTTCACGAGAATCTTTGTATTTATGAGTCGCACGGATTACAGTGTAAAGACTGCGTTCAGTTGGTAATGGAATTGGACCAGAAACGTCAGCTCCAGTTCTTTTTGCAGTTTCTACGATCTTTTCCGCAGATTGATCTAAAATACGATGTTCATACGCTTTTAAGCGGATACGAATTTTTTGTTTTGCCATTGTTTTCCCTCCTTCGCCTATTTTGAAAAGTAGACATAGCTCCACGAAAATTTTCCGTCACGCTCGTCCATGGCAAAGCGTCCGGGCGTGTCGCAACCTCTCGTTTCTTAGCCGGCAGAACAAACTGTTCTACCAATATTACTAGCTCTACAGCTAAGCAACACCTCTACGATTATAGTATGGATGAACTTAAATAGCAAGTATTTTTTCATAAAAAACGGAACTTTTTCAAAAAAGTTCCGTTTTCTCTTTTATTTAGCTATTCGCAAGCGATTAAAGGCTTTAACTAATGGAAAATAAAGCAATGCGATGGCAAAAATCGTTAAAACCACATTAGTCAGCGTCGCAGGTAATTTCACCGTCGCCGCAAAAAAAGCCGTGGTGAGATTTGGTGAACTTAACCATAATTGCATAACCGTATTTTTTAGTTGTGTCATACCTATTTTCGCAACACCAGCTGCACTTGCAATCACCAGTAATTGCCATAAAGCATTCGGCTGTTTTTTAAATAGTAAAAAGGCGCCATACGTCACACCGCCGACAATAAAGGCCTCTAGTAAGAAATACGGTGCTTCAGTCAAATAACCGTTGACGAGATCAAATAAAAAGAAGCCGATCCCACCTGCAAGCGATCCTCTAACGAAACCTAACAGCAAAACGGAAAGCACCAGTACAGCATTTCCCAAATGAACAAATGCACCCGTCGGTAACGGAATTTTAATCGTAGTAGCAATAAATGTCAGCGCAGAAAACAAGGCGATAAATACGACGGTATGAATCGATGATTTAGCCATGATTTTCTCCTTTTCTAAAATAAGCTGAGTGATTCAAGTGTCCCACGTAAGCATTAAACGATGCACCATGTAAGATCCCTTGATAAACGACTTCTTTCGCCTTGATCACAGCATCCAAATAGTTCATCCCCGTTGCAACACCTGCAGTAATCGCTGCAGCAAACGTACATCCTGCACCGTGATTATTTTGCGAATCGATTTTAGCAGACTCTAGCATTTCAAAACTTGTCCCATCATAAAAAACATCCAGTGCACGATGTCCGGCAAAACGTTTCCCACCTTTGATCACCACATGCTTCGCTCCTTGATAATGGATTTTTTTTGCAGCTTCTTTGATCAATTCCACACTCGTCAACTCTCCTAAATCAGATAAAATGCCTGCTTCAACTAAATTGGGCGTTACGATTTGCGCTTTGGGCAATAAAAACCGTTTAATCCCGACAACACTTTTTGGCTGCAAGATTTGGGCAGTCCCCTTACACGCAATCACTGGATCGATGATAATATGCTCGGTAAACTCTGGAGACAAATAATGGCTGATGTTCTCAATAATCGTTTCATTGCCTAACATCCCAGTTTTAATTGCAGCTACTTTACCGCCATCTAACGCAGACTGTACTTGCTTTTCAACCAGTGTAACCGGCATTTCAGTAACCTCGTGATACCAATCTTTAGGATCCATTGTAACGATCGTTGTAATCGCCGCTTGTCCAAATAATCCATATTCTTCAAAAATCTTCAAATCAGCTTCTAAACCCGCTCCACCAGTTGCATCAGAACCAGCAATCGTTAATACCCGTTTCATTAAATCCCTCCTTGTCGTAAATTTAGCATAAAGAAAAAGTCAGTTGACGAAAAGAGCCAATTGGATTATTTTTAAACCAACCATTTATCTAGGAGGAACGTCATGCCCAAAAAAACGTTATATCGAAATATCATGG
This sequence comes from Enterococcus bulliens, assembly GCF_053761865.1. Lineage (NCBI taxonomy): Bacteria > Bacillati > Bacillota > Bacilli > Lactobacillales > Enterococcaceae > Enterococcus > Enterococcus bulliens. Next base: position 35,229 of record NZ_JBSMXK010000008.1, on the reverse strand, counting down.
ACCATTACATCACTCAAATCGAAAGTGGACAGTTACTCCCTGGCGAACGTTTAGCCCCTGAACGTGAGATCGCTAAAAATTTTTCTGTTAATCGTTCGACAGTCGTACGTGCCCTAGAAGAATTGCAAAGCTTAGGTTGGATCACTCGAAAACAAGGAAGCGGTACACGAGTCAATGACGGTCAATTAGCCAATCGTCGTTCCCCACTTTCTTGGCTGCAACACACCCACTATGCTAGAAAAAAACCAGAGGACCCTTATTTGACCAAAGTACACGAACAAAAAACAACACCCGATGTACTTGATTTATTTAGCGGTGATCTACCTGAACAACTCATACCAGATTTTTCTTTCCCAGAAATGTCATGGGAAACAATTTTAAAGCAAGCACAACAAACAACTACTGCCGGTTATACACCTTTACTAAACGCATTAGTGCAGCATTTACAAAAGCGCATGACGATACCGATCACACCCAGCGAGTTACTGATCACATCTGGTGCGACTCAAGGACTTTCTGTAATCCTTCAAACCCTTTTGGCACCTGGTGCTTGCGTGGCAACAGAAGATCCATCTTTTTTATTCGCTTTACCTTTTTTTGCTACACTAGACCTCCAACTAAAAGGCTTGCCACAAGACCAATATGGGATTTTGCCAGATGCCTTAGAAACGTTATGTCAGCAACAAAAAATCGATTTACTGTATGTGAACCCTACCCATCAAAATCCAACCGGGCGCACATTGTCTTTAAATAGAAGAAAAAAAATCGTGGATATCTGTAAAACCTATGATATCCCGATCGTAGAAGACGATGTTTTTAACGAATTAAGCTTTACCGCACCGCCAAAACGCTTGATCGAGCTTGCTCCAGAACAAGTGATCTATCTTGGCTCATTATCCAAATTATTTTCACCCTTGATTCACATCGGCTGGATCATTGCACCAAAACGTTTGATCACTTCATTTTTAAAAACCAAAGAAACAACCGAATTAACGACTGATATCTTTCCACAATTATTTGCCACAGTTGCCTTAAAAGATCCATCCTATACCGAAAAACAACATTACTTGATCCAACAGTTACATATACGTAGCAAACGTTTTGAAACCTTTTTAGATACTTTAAAAGATTGGCACTATCAACCGATCAATGGCGGGATCTATTACTGGCTGACCTATACAAAACGTCGTCTCACGCGTAAAGATTGGCAACTTTTTTTAGATCAAAATATTCTACTTGCTCCCGCTTTTTTGTTTAGTCGTGATACAATAGCCTGTAGAATCAACTATACTCGGTTAGACGAGCATGATTTTTTAGTGTTTCAGGAACGTTTTTTGTTCATCGATGCCCAATTAAGAAAGGATGATTGCAATGAATGACACGATTAAATTACTAACCTCACATCGAAGTTACCGTCATTTTGACGAAACGTACAAGCTACCTACTGAGGATCTAGAGCAGATTTTAGCAGCCGCTAGACAAGCACCGAGTTGGATGAATGGTCAATTTTATTCGATTATCGTACTAGACGATCCAACGATTCGCAAAGAGTTCGTACGACTAAATCCTGGTAATCCACATATCGAAAAAAGTTCCATTTTTCTACTATTCGTTGCCGATCTTTACCGTACAGCAACAGTCGCGCAACAAAAAGATACCGACTATCAAATCGACGGACTCGATCCATTGATTACTGCTACAACAGATGCCGCACTTGCATTGGAAAATGCGTTAGTGGCCACTGAATCACTTGGTCTTGGTGCAGTACCAGTTGGTAGCGTGCGAAACTATTTACCTGAAATCAAAACACTACTTAATCTACCAGAATACGTCTTACCGATCGCTGGCTTAAGTATCGGTAAACCGATCGTTGAAATGAAAGTTAAACCACGTTTACCAAAAGAAACGATCGTCCATTATAACGGGTATACTCCGCTAGATTGCAAACAGATTGAAGACTATGATGACACGATGCGTAAATTTGGTGAAGCACGTGAAACTAAAGATTGGACACAAAAATTTGCGGACTATTTCGCGAAAGAACCAAATCGTGGTGTAGATGATTTCATTAATACTCAAAAAATTGCACAAAAAAAGACTGATGAATAAATTCATCAGTCTTTTTGATTGTAAAGTTAGAATTAAGCGTGGATTGTAGAAACAACGCCTGAACCAACAGTACGTCCGCCTTCACGAATAGAGAAACGAGTTCCTTCTTCGATCGCGATTGGGTGGATTAATTCAACTTCGATAGTTACGTTATCACCAGGCATTACCATTTCAGTACCTTCTGGTAATTCGATAACACCAGTCACGTCAGTTGTACGGAAGTAGAACTGTGGACGGTAGTTAGTGAAGAATGGAGTATGACGTCCACCTTCTTCTTTGCTTAATACGTATACTTCAGCAGAGAATTTTGTATGTGGAGTGATTGAAGCTGGTTTAGCTAAAACTTGTCCACGTTGGATGTCTTCACGAGCAACACCACGTAATAAAGCACCGATGTTATCGCCTGCTTCAGCGTAGTCTAATAATTTACGGAACATTTCAACACCTGTTACAGTTGTTTGAGCAGTTTCGTCAGCGATACCAACGATATCTACAACGTCACCAACGCGAACTTGTCCACGTTCAACACGACCTGTAGCAACAGTACCACGTCCAGTGATTGAGAATACATCCTCAACTGGCATCATGAATGGTTTGTCAGTGTCACGAGTTGGAGTTGGGATGTACTCGTCAACTGCAGCCATTAATTCCATGATTTTTTCTTCGTAAGAAGCGTCGCCTTCTAAAGCTTTCAAAGCAGAACCTGCAACAACTGGAGTGTCATCGCCTGGGAAATCGTATTCTGATAATAAGTCACGAACTTCCATTTCTACTAATTCTAATAATTCTTCGTCATCAACCATATCCATTTTGTTTAAGAATACAACGATGTAAGGAACACCTACGTTACGAGATAATAAGATGTGTTCGCGTGTTTGAGGCATAGGACCATCAGCAGCAGATACTACTAAGATCGCGCCGTCCATTTGAGCAGCACCAGTGATCATGTTTTTAACGTAGTCCGCGTGACCTGGGCAGTCAACGTGAGCGTAGTGACGTGCATCAGTTTCGTACTCAACGTGAGCTGTTGAGATAGTGATTCCGCGTTCGCGCTCTTCAGGAGCACCATCGATTTGGTCGTAAGCAGAAGCTTGTGCCAAACCTTTTTTAGATAAAACAGTTGTGATTGCAGCTGTTAAAGTAGTTTTACCATGGTCAACGTGTCCGATAGTACCAATGTTTACATGGGGTTTAGAACGGTCAAATTTTTCTTTTGCCATTTTATATGTTCCTCCTAAGTGTTTTAAAGTATTTTATCTGATAGGTAAGGAATCAACGAGTGATTCCTTTCCCATATCATCGTTCATTATTGTACACGAAACTGTCAAAAAAATATAGTTTTTTGAAGCATTTCAAGAATGATTAAAAATTATTCAGCTTTTCCGCCGTTTTTCTTAATGATTTCTTCTTGAATCGATTTCGGTACGTCTTCATAGTGGTCAAATACCATCATGAATGTTCCACGTCCTTGAGTTGAAGAACGTAGAGTTGTTGCGTATCCAAACATTTCAGATAAAGGCACGATAGCATTTACGATTTGCGCATTACCATGTGCTTCCATACCTTCAACGCGTCCACGACGAGCAGTTACGTGTCCCATTACATCACCTAAGTAATCTTCTGGTACAGTTACAGTAACTTTCATCATTGGTTCAAGGATAACTGGTTGTGCTTTCTTCGCAGCCGCACGTAGCGCCATAGAAGCAGCAACACGGAAGGCTGTTTCATTCGAATCGACATCATGGTAAGAACCATCATAAAGTTTCGCTTTGATATCTACTAATGGATATCCAGCCAACACACCATTTGCCATTGAGTCTTCAAGACCTTTTTCAACAGCTGGAATGTATTCACGTGGAACAACCCCACCGACGATTGCGTTTTCGAATTCGAAACCGCCACCTTCTTCGTTAGGTGTAAATTCGATCCATACGTGACCGTATTGACCTTTACCACCTGATTGACGTACAAATTTACCCTCTGCATTTGTCGCAGCACGGAAAGTTTCACGGTAAGATACTTGAGGAGCACCTACGTTTGCTTCCACTTTGAACTCACGACGCATACGGTCAACTAATACATCTAAATGCAACTCACCCATACCAGCGATTACAGTTTCACCAGTTTCAACGTTTGTTTCAACGCGGAATGATGGATCTTCTTCAGCTAGTTTTTGTAGAGCAAGACCCATTTTATCTTGGTCAGCTTTTGATTTAGGTTCAACAGCTACTTCGATAACTGGATCAGGGAATTCAATCGATTCAAGGATAACTGGTGAATTTTCAGCACACAATGTATCCCCAGTTGTTGTATCTTTCAATCCAACAGCTGCAGCGATATCTCCTGAGTATACTTTTTGGATTTCTTGACGTGTATTCGCGTGCATTTGTAGAATACGTCCAATACGTTCACGTTTGCCTTTAGAAGCATTCAATACGTAAGAACCAGATTCTAATACACCTGAATAAACACGGAAGAATGTTAGACGACCTACGAATGGGTCAGTCATAACTTTAAATGCTAATGATGCAAATGGAGCTTCATCGTCAGCTGGACGAGTAGTTTCTTCGTCCGTTTTAGGGTCAATCCCATTGATTGCAGGGATATCTAGAGGTGATGGTAAGTAATCGATTACCGCATCTAGTAATAATTGAACCCCTTTATTTTTGAAGGCCGTACCACACATTACAGGGTAGAATTCTACCGCTACAGTTGCTTTACGGATTCCTTCTTTTAATTCTTCGACAGTGATTTCTTCACCTTCTAAGAATTTCATTGTTAAGTCTTCATCAGTTTCAGCAACTGCTTCAACTAATTTTTCATGCCATTCTTCAGCTAACTCACGGTATTCTTCTGGGATTTCAGTTTCTTGAATCTCAGTACCTAAGTCATTTGTGTAGATTTCAGCTTTCATTGTCACAAGGTCAATGATTCCTGTGAAATCATCTTCCGCACCAATTGGTAATTGGATTGGATGAGCGTTTGCTTGTAAACGGTCATGTAAAGTTGATACAGAATATAAGAAGTCTGCACCAATTTTGTCCATTTTGTTACAGAATACGATACGTGGAACGCCATATTCTGTTGCTTGACGCCAAACAGTTTCTGTTTGAGGTTCTACACCTGATTGTGAGTCTAAAACAGTTACTGCGCCATCAAGTACGCGTAATGAACGTTGTACTTCGATCGTGAAATCCACGTGTCCAGGAGTGTCAATGATGTTGACACGGTTCCCTTTCCATTGAGCAGTAGTTGCCGCAGATGTAATCGTGATCCCGCGTTCTTGTTCTTGTTCCATCCAGTCCATTTGTGAAGCTCCTTCATGAGTTTCACCAATTTTGTGGATACGACCAGTGTAGTACAAGATACGTTCAGTTGTTGTTGTTTTACCAGCATCAACGTGGGCCATGATTCCGATATTACGAGTGTTTTTTAAAGAAAATTCTCTTGCCATATTCGTTGTGTTCTCCTCTCGTTACGAGTACATGGTTGTCAAATTTCTTGCAAAAAATTGCAAGTAAATCTTACCAACGATAGTGTGCAAACGCACGGTTAGCATCAGCCATTTTGTGAGTGTCTTCGCGTTTTTTAACAGAAGCACCAGTGTTATTGGCAGCATCCATGATTTCTTTTGCTAGACGCTCTTCCATTGTGTGTTCTCCACGCAAACGAGCGTAGTTAACTACCCAACGAAGACCTAAAGTCGTACGACGTTCAGGGCGAACTTCAACTGGTACTTGATAGTTAGAACCCCCAACACGACGAGCTTTTACTTCTAATACAGGCATAATGTTTTTCATTGCTTGTTCGAAAACTTCCAATGGATCATTACCTGTAGATTCTTTGATAATATCAAATGAATTGTAGATAATATTTGCAGCAACTCCGCGTTTTCCGTCGATCATTACACGGTTGATTAAGCGAGTTACTAATTTTGAGTTATAAATAGGATCTGGTAAGACATCACGTTTTGCAACAGGACCTTTACGAGGCATCCGTAACTCCTCCTTCCGAAAAGTGGTTTTTTTATAGTATGTTTTGTTCTGTTTATCGTCTTAAAAGACTTAAGCTTTAGGACGTTTTGTTCCGTATTTAGAACGAGATTGTTTACGGTCAGTAACTCCCGCAGTATCTAACGCTCCACGAACGATATGGTAACGTACTCCAGGTAAATCTTTTACACGTCCACCACGTAGTAAAACCACGCTATGTTCTTGTAAGTTATGTCCGATACCTGGGATATAAGCAGTAACTTCGATTAAGTTAGATAAACGAACACGTGCATATTTACGTAAAGCCGAGTTCGGTTTCTTAGGAGTCATAGTTCCCACACGTGTAGCTACCCCACGTTTTTGAGGTGAACTCACATTTGTTTGAGTTTTTTTGAAGCTGTTGTATCCTTTATTAAGTGCAGGTGAATTTGATTTTTCAACCTTAGATTTACGAGGTTTACGTACTAATTGATTAATTGTAGGCATCCCTTGTCATCCTCCTTCCTGATTCTCTGATATAGACCCACACATCCAGGTGGTTCTTTTTTTTCAATAAAAAATAATGCAGACGACAGTTGCCTTGCATGAAAGTGTACTTTCACAGTCAGCACGTCTCGAAATGAGACCTGTATATAAAGCACCTTAAACATAGTATCATGCATTTTTAAACGTGTCAATTATTCTTGAACTATTTTTTTATTTTTTTTCGGATAAATTTTTTTCTCATCTTTTCGGTCTAGACTGTCTATTTTGAACGTTTCTTACTATAATAGAGGTAACAAATCTAAACATAAAGGTGATGGACATGAATTTAAAACAGCTCGTAGGAATTGAAGCAGCCTCTTACATTACAGATGGCATGATCGTAGGATTAGGAACCGGTTCAACTGCGTACTATTTTATTGAAGAGCTGGGCCGACGTGTACAAGAAGAACACTTACAGATTACCGGTGTCCCCACTTCATTTGCTTCCAAAAAACAAGCAAGTGACTGTCAAATTCCAATTGCAACAATCGATGAAGTCCCATATGTCGATGTCGTCGTTGACGGTGCAGATGAAGTTTCTGCTGAATTTCACGGGATCAAAGGTGGCGGTGCTGCTCTACTATTTGAAAAAATCGTCGCCTCAAATTCTAAACAAGTCATTTGGATCGTTGATGAATCAAAATTAGTTGAACATTTAGGAAACTTCCCGCTACCAGTCGAAGTGATCCCATACGGCGAAGAGCAGCTATTTAGTTATTTCAACAGCCAAGAGTATCATCCGACATTTCGTTTGGATGCAGACGGTGAAAAGCTACTTACGGACTGTAAACATCACATCATCGATCTTCACTTAGATGAAATCCGTGCTCCTCATGCACTTGCCGATGAATTAGATCATCTAGTTGGTGTAGTGGAACATGGTTTATTCCTAGATATGGCCCATACGATCATCGTCGGTACTGCCGATGGTGTAAAAACGATCCACGTGCCAAGTAAAACAGATACCTTATAGATTTTCGTGGAAAAACAATGTAAAAAAGTGTACAATAAACACGGAATGAAAAATTTCGGAAAACAACACAAAAGGAGAGTTTTTTTATGCCAAAATTAGTTTTTTCTCGTCACGGATTAAGCGAATGGAACAAATTAAACCAATTCACTGGTTGGGCGGATGTTGATTTAGCCCCTGAAGGTGTTGAAGAAGCAAAAGAAGGCGGACGTAAAATCAAAGAAGCAGGAATCGAATTCGATGTTGCTTACACTTCTGTTTTAACTCGTGCCATCAAAACTTGTAACTACATTTTAGAATACTCTGATCAATTATGGGTACCTCAAACAAAATCTTGGCGCTTAAACGAACGCCACTATGGTAAATTACAAGGATTAAACAAACAAGAAACTGCTGAAAAATACGGAGATGACCAAGTACACATCTGGCGTCGTTCATACGATGTATTGCCTCCATTAATGGAAGCAACTGATGAAGGTTCTGCAGCAAACGACCGTCGTTATGCTGATTTAGACCCTCGCGACGTACCTGGTGGAGAAAACTTAAAAGTTACTCTAGAACGTGCTTTACCTTTCTGGCAAGATGAAATCGCACCTGCTTTATTAGACGGTAAAACTGTTTTAGTAGCAGCTCACGGTAACTCTTTACGTGCTTTAGCAAAACACATCGAACAAATCTCTGATGAAGACATCATGGATCTAGAAATCCCTACTGGTCAACCTTTAGTTTACGAATTAAACGATGACTTATCAGTAGCGAAAAAATACTACTTATAATAAAAAAACCTTCCTGAAATCAGGAAGGTTTTCTTTTTTTAATTTAGATGAAGCTTGAAGGTGTCATACATGCTTCATAGATTGCAACAACATCTTCTTTTTGCAATGGTTGGAAACCAATCGTATCGATTTTGCTGTGTGCAACAGCTTGAGCAGCCATTTCTTCAAAAGCAGAATCATCTTCGATTCCGACTTCTGGTAATGTCATTGGGATACCACATGCTACAAAGTAATCGTATAATTTTTGGATTCCCATACGTGCTGCCATTTCTGGAACACTTTCTTGAACGTGGAAAACTTCACGCGCAAAACGAGCTAATTTATCCACTGTTTCATCATTTAACACATGTTCCATCCAACGTGGAGTTAAGATCGCAAGTCCAATACCATGTGTGATATCGTAAAAAGCACTTAATTCATGTTCCATTGGGTGAGTTGACCAAGTACCGGCTTTACCGCTACCTGTCAGGCCGTTTAATGCTAAACTACTTGCCCACATCAAGTTCGCACGTGCATCGTAGTTTTCTGGATCTTTTAACGCGATCGGTGCATTTTGGATCACTGTACGCATCAAGCCTTCAGCTACGCCGTCTTGTACATCCGTACCTGGTGTTAAGTCAAAATAGTTTTCCATCAAATGACTAAAGATATCTGCAGAACCCGCTGCTGTTTGGTATTCACTTACGGTAAATGTCAATGTAGGATCTAAGAATGAAGCTTTTGGTAGGAAGCTTGGTCCACCAAAACCTAATTTTTGTTTTGTTTTTAAGTTTGTGATTACAGAACCACGGTTCATTTCACTACCTGTAGCTGCTAATGTTAAAATCGTTACTAATGGTACTGCATCGCCCATATAGCCACGTTTTTCAACCATTTCCCAAAGGTCACCTTCATAAAATGCGCCCCCAGCAATTGCTTTACTACAGTCGATAACCGAACCACCACCGACAGCTAAGATCACATCGATTGCTTCGGCTTTACAGATTTCTGCCCCTTGTTCTACTGTTTCAATACGTGGATTTGGATCAACACCAGAAACTTCAAAGACTTCGTTGCCGTTTTCTTTCATTAGGTCCATGATTTTACCATATAGGCCACTACGCTTGATGCTACCTCCGCCATATACTAATAAAACGCGTTTTCCAAATTGATTTAAAACTTCTGGTAGTTCGCCTAGACGATCTTTCCCAAAACGAATATCTGTGTTTACATTAAATGTAAAATTTTCCATCTATGTTCATCCTCTCTATCTAATACATGGTATACAATACTAAAAAATAAGCAGGTATACCACTAATTTAGCTTGTATACCTGCTTTTTTCTTATATGATTCTTATGCGATTGCAGTTTCTAAACCAATTTTGATCATATCATTAAATGTTGTTTGGCGTTCTGCAGCACTTGTTTCTTCACCTGTCACAATATGATCACTCACAGTACAGATCGCTAATGTCTGCACACCAAATTTAGCTCCTAGATAGTAAAGGATTGCCGCTTCCATCTCAACACCCATCACGTTGTAATCGGCTAGACGCAAAGTAGACGTCATATCATCTTTATAAAACGTATCTTCGGATAGGATATTTCCTACGTGTGTCGTTACACCGTGTTCTGTTGCTAATTCATATGCTGTTTTCAACAATTGAAAATCCGCGATCGGTGCAAAATGAAATTCACCAAAATGTTTTTGGACCATCGATGAACTTGTCACAGCACCTTGAGCGATGATCAAATCACGCACATGAACATCTTCTGAGATCGCACCACATGTTCCGACACGGATCAGTTTTTTCACGCCGTAAGATTGGATCAATTCTTGCATGTAAATACCCGCTGAAGGCATCCCCATTCCTGTTCCTTGAACAGAAATCCGTTCTCCTTTATACGTTCCAGTAAAACCTAGCATTCCACGAACATTATTGTAGCAAACTATGTCTTCTAAAAACGTTTCTGCAATATATTTCGCGCGCAAAGGATCTCCTGGTAGTAAAATTTTGTCTGCGATTTCGCCTTCTTTAGCTTCAATGTGTACACTCATGTTTTTGTCCCTTTCTATAACGCAGCTAGCGTATCTTTGATCAATGATTTGAATTCTTGTTTGACACGTTCTGTGGTCTCCACAACTTCTTCGTGATTTAATTCTTTTTGCATACCAGCAGCTAAGTTTGTGATACAAGATACACCCAAGACACGTAAACCACTGTGTACGGCTACGATCACTTCAGGAACCGTTGACATCCCGACAGCATCGGCACCGATCGTACGGGCAAAACGAATTTCAGCTGGCGTTTCATAAGTTGGGCCAGTGAATCCCATGTAGACTCCTTCTTTTAGATGTAAGCCACTTTTCTCACCGATTTCTTTAGCTACTTTACGGTATTCATGATCAAAAGCTTGACTCATATCTGGGAAACGAGGGCCCATTTCATCGATATTTTTCCCGATTAATGGATTGGTTCCCATGAAATTGATTTGATCTGTGATCAACATCAAATCTCCTGGAGTAAAACTTTCATTTACTCCACCACAAGCGTTTGTTACGATCAATGAATGTGCGTGTAATGCAGCCATCACACGTACGGGATACGTCACAACATCCATTGAATGGCCTTCGTAAAAATGGAAACGTCCTTGCATCGCCAAGACTTTTTTACCAGCTAATTCACCGTAGACTAATTGCCCAGCGTGTCCCACAACTGTTGAAACTGGAAAATGTGGAATATCACCATAAGGAATCACGATCGCATCGGTAATCTCATCAGCCAACTCACCTAGTCCTGAACCTAAAATCAAACCAAAATCGATTTCTTTGACCCCTGCTTCTTTGATAAAAGTCGTGGTTTCTGTTAAACGTTCGTTAAATGTTGTCATCTCTACACTCCTATTTTAAATGATTTAAGAAACTTTCACCGTTTTCTGTTGCCGGAACATCAAAGTTTTCGGCAATCGTTGCAGAAATATCGGCATAATGGCCTTGAGGTAATTTACCTTGACCTTCCATTTTTTTGCTAAATACAAGTAGTGGCACATATTCTCTTGTATGATCCGTTCCAGGGAATGTTGGATCATTTCCGTGATCGGCGGTGATCATCAATAGATCGTCCTCTTCCATCGCATCTATGATCTCTGGGATTCTAGCATCAAAATCTTCGATAGCTTTGGCATATCCAACTACATCACGGCGATGACCAAACAAGGCATCAAAGTCGACTAAATTTGTAAAACTCAACCCTTCAAAGTCTTTATCCATCACTTTAAGCAATTGATCGACACCGTCCATATTGCTCTTTGTACGAACATATTCCGTAATTCCTTGTCCGTTAAAGATATCGTTGATTTTTCCAACTGCGATTACATCTTTACCATTGTCTTTTAATGAATCCAAGACTGTATGACCAAATGGATCGAGTGCATAATCATGACGATTAGCCGTACGCGTAAAGTTACCTGGTTCTCCCACATAAGGACGTGCAATGATGCGTCCGATCATATAGGGATCATCTTTTGTGATCTCGCGGACATACTCACAGATACGATACAACTCTTCTAACGGAATAATGTCTTCATGTGCTGCAATTTGCAATACTGGATCGGCTGAGGTATAGACGATCAGATCGCCAGTTTCCATTTGTCCTGGACCATAATCATCAATGACTTTCGTTCCAGAGTAAGGCAAGTTACAGACGACTTTACGACCTGAGAATTCTTCAATTTTTTGTAATAACTCTTCTGGGAATCCATCTGGAAAAACGCGGAAAGGCGTTTTAATATTTAATCCCATAATTTCCCAGTGGCCGGTCATTGTATCTTTTCCGACTGAGATCTCTTCTAGTTTCGTTGCATACCCTTTATGCTCTTTAACGTCTGTTACACCTGTCAATGGTTTGATCGTCCCTAAACCTAATTGTTCAAGATGAGGAATGGTTAAACCCGCTTCTTTAGCGATATGACCCAACGTATCTGAACCGACATCGTTGAATTTATCTGCATCCGGCGCTTCACCAATACCTACTGAATCCATGACGATCAAATGTACACGTTTAAACATATTATCCCTACTTTCTTTTAATGGTGATGCTTTATAATATAAAAAGGGTAAGACAAAGTTGACTGCGCTCCTTCCTCTCACCCCTTTTAGATACCTTATTTAGATTTAATATAGTTGCGACCATTTGCTTTTGGTCCTGAAGCTTTTCCTAAGAAAATAACTAGAACGATAATCGTTAAAACATATGGCGTGATTTGTAAATACACATCTGGAATCGAATTGATGACTGGAATGTTGCGTCCAGCGATACTCAAGTTTTGTGCGAAACCAAAGAAGATCGCGGCTCCCATTGCACCAAGTGGATTCCATTTACCAAAGATCAAGGCAGCTAATGAAATGAAACCTTGTCCTGAGATCGTCGTTACCGCAAAACGTCCTGAGATCGATTGAGCGAACAATGCTCCACCCATACCACCTAAAAATCCTGATAACAATACACCTGAGTAGCGCATCGCATATACGTTAATCCCTAAAGTGTCTGCCGCTTGTGGATGTTCACCCACAGAACGCAAGCGTAATCCAAATTTTGTTTTAAAGATGATAAACCAACCCAATACTGCTACTAAAATTGCAAAGTATGCAGGTAACGTCGTATTGGTGAAAAAGATTTTTCCGATTACTGGAATGTCACTTAACACTGGGAACGTATAATATCCAAAGATTTGTGTAATATTATCCGTTTGCCCCTTACTATAGATTACTTTAACTAAAAAGACTGCTAAAGCTGGAGCCATCAAGTTCAATACAGTACCACTAATGATATGATCAGCACGGAAATTGATGGTCGCTACCGCATGTAACACTGAGAAAATCATTCCGACAAGTCCACCGCATAACATGGCTAACCACGGTGTCCAACTACCAAATTGATCCGCAAACGTTAAATTAAAGATAATTGAGCTAAACGCACCCATTACCATAATTCCTTCAAGACCTACGTTTACGATCCCGCTACGCTCTGAAAAGATTCCGCCCAATGCTGTTAAGATCAGCGGTGCGGCATAAATCAATGTCTGGGTTACAATTGATGCAATCTCATTGATACTCATCAGATCGTACCCCCTTCCTGTGATTCATCGTCTGGTTTGGTTTCAATTTCATTTACAACAACCACTTCTTTTTTACCTTGGAAGAATTTTGCTAAAACAAAACGGATGACATAGCTAATTCCGATAAAGAAGATAATGATCGCAATATCTACATCGACTAATTCAGATGGAATACCTGCAAACTGCATTCCTTGTCCACCAAGTTTTAAGATACTAAATAAAATAGCAGCTAAGAAAATCCCGATCGAACTACCGCCACCTAATAACGATACGGCCATTCCATCAAATCCGATACTTAATGATGATCCTTGAACAAAGAAGTTGTTGAATGTTCCAAGACCTTGAACCACTCCACCAAATCCTGCAAGTGCTCCTGAAATCACCATCGAAATAATGATTGTACGTTTACTGCTCATTCCTGCATATTCTGAAGCAAATGGATTCAATCCTACTGAACGGATTTCAAATCCTAATGTCGTTTTCTTCATTAAGAACCAAATCAATACTAAAAATAGGATAGCAAAGAAGATTCCTAAGTTTAGACGTGAACCATTGGTTAAATTAGATAAAAAACTTGTTTGCAAAGAGGCACTACTTGAAATCGTCTTTGTTACCCCTTTAGTTGAAATAATATCTGGACTCATCACGTTGTTTACGATATGTGTACTAACGTATAATAAAATATAGTTCATCATAATGGTTACGATTACTTCACTCGTGCCAAAGAATGCACGTAAAATCCCTGGAATCGCTGCAGCAATTGCTCCTGCTACCACCCCTGCGATTACCGCTGCTGGTAATACGACGATTGCTGGTGCTTCTGGCATCGATAACGCTACCCAAATACTAGCAACCCATCCACAAAGCGCTTGGCCTGAAAGCCCGATATTGAAAAATCCAGCCGAATTGGCGACTGCAAACCCAAGACCTGTAAAAATCAACGGCGCTGCGGTTACAAATACTTCTCCGATATTTCTGGCATTGATCCCACCAGACTGCATATCTACAAATACAGTTCGAAACATTGTCTGGTATCCAGTCACTGGATTATACCCAAAGATCAACATGATCAAGCCACCTAGAAGGAATCCCAAGATAACCGCAATGATCGGAACCGACAGATTTCTAATTTTTTCCGCTCGATTATTCAACAGTCTCACCTACCTCAGCTAGCTCTTTTCTGGCTTCTTCTAATGAATATCCTGCCATCAACAACCCTAATTCTTTTTCTGATGTTTCTTTTGGATCAACGATACCTACGATTTTACCAGCGTGGATCACGGCGATTCGATCAGAAACATTTAAAATCTCTTCTAGTTCAAAACTAACAAGTAAAACAGCTTTCATCTTATCGCGTTGCTCGATCAAACGTTTGTGGATAAACTCGATTGCCCCTACGTCTAACCCACGTGTCGGATTGGCTACGATTAATAGATCAGGATTACGATCTACCTCACGTGCGATAATGGCTTTTTGTTGGTTCCCACCAGATAATGCACTTGCTGGGACAAGTTCACTTACTGTTCGCACGTCGAATTCTTGGATCAAATCACGCGCGTGTTCGTTGATCTCACCATAATTTAGCACGCCCATTTTACTATAAGGTTCTTGATAGTAAGTTTGGATCCCGATATTTTCGGCTAAAGACATCTCTAAAACCAAGCCATATTTGTGGCGGTCTTCAGGGACGTTACCGACACCAGCTTCTGTAATTTTACGCGGAGACAAATTAGTAAGCGATTCTCCATTTAATTTGATCTCGCCACTTTCGACTTTCCGTAATCCAGTCAAGGCTTGAAGTAATTCAGATTGACCGTTACCATCGATCCCGGCGATCCCTAATACTTCTCCTGCACGAACTTCTAAACTTAAGTCTTTGACTGCTTCTAGTCCACGATTTTCTTTAACGACAAGATTTTCGACACTCAAAACAACTTCTTGTGGTCTTGCTTCTTTTTTCGCTGTTTTAAACGATACCGCACGTCCAACCATCATATCTGCTAGTTGTTGTGAGGTTACGTCTTTTACATCAACAGTTCCGATACTCTTACCACGACGGATAACTGAACAACGATCAGCTACTGCTTTGATCTCGTCTAATTTATGCGTAATGATAATAATCGATTTGCCTTCTTTAACTAATTCTTTCATGATCACAATCAATTCTTCGATTTCTTGTGGTGTTAATACAGCAGTAGGTTCATCAAAGATCAACACATCGGCACCACGATACAATGTTTTTAAAATCTCAACCCGTTGTTGCATTCCGACTGAAATATCGCGAACTAAAGCATCAGGATCAACAGAAAGACCATATTGTTTTGAAACTTGTTCGATTTCAGCACGTGCATCTTTTTTGTTTAACATACCAAAATGCGTTTTTTCACTACCTAAAATAATGTTTTCTGTTACTGTAAAAGCATCCACTAACATAAAATGCTGATACACCATCCCAATACCCAAGCGATTGGCTACTGTCGGACTTGAAATGTTAACTTCTTTTCCATTCAATAAAATTTCGCCTGAGGTTGGTTCCAAAATACCAGACAACATGTTCATCAGCGTCGATTTACCCGCACCATTTTCACCTAATAATGCGTGGATCTCTCCTTTTCGTAGCTGCAGATTAATGTCATCATTGGCTTTAAAGGTACCAAATTGCTTCGTAATGTGACGCATCTCAATGACATAATTTTGCTCTTGGGCCACTTTATTCACATCCTTACTTATTTTCTGCGGTTATTTGTGTCAACTAAAGGAAGGATTTCCTTACCAAAAGAGAAGACATGCTTCTCCTTTCGTAAAAAAACCAAGAACAGAGGCGATCTGATTCGCCTGACCACCTCTGAATGTTGAATTATTTTTCTGGAGCTTCTGGGATAGTGATTTTGCCATCGATGATTTCTTGTTTCGCTTCATCGATTGCTTTTTTCGCTGCATCTGATAAGTAACCGTCAGTGATGCTTACACCACCATCTTTTAGGCCATATTCTAAGTGTTGTCCACCAGGGAATTTGTCATCTAAAGCACGAGTTGAAATATCTTCTACCGCAGCACCTACACCTTTAAGTGTTGATGTCAAAGTAAAGTTTGCTTCTTTACCATCTTTTGTTTTGAATTTACCTTCGTCTTGTTGATCGCTATCCACACCGATAACCCAAACTTGTTTTGTTGCAAGTTCTGATTCAGTTAATTGCTCATCGATTGCCTTCGCTTCTTGGAACACACCAGCACCAGTACCACCTGAAGCATGGTAAATGATGTCTGCGTTATTTTGGTACATTGAAGCTGCTAATGCTTTTCCTTTAGCAGGGTCACCAAATGATCCAGCATATTGTACGTCGACTGTTACTTCTTTACCTAATTTTTTCGCAGTATCTTCAACACCTTTTTCAAAACCAGCTTGGAAACGGTCGATTACGGCACCTTCTTCACCACCGATAAACCCAACTTTATTTGTTGTTGTTGTTTCAGCTGCTGCAACACCTGCTAAGTAAGCTGCTTCGTTATCTTTAAATGTTGCTGAAACTACGTTATCTGCTTCTACAACGTCATCGATGATCGCAAAGTTAACATTTGCATTTTGTGCTGCTGCTTCTTTAATAGAAGGAGCTAATAAGTAACCAATACCAAAGATTGTTTTAAAGCCATTTTGTACAGCACTATTTACGTTTGTTGTATACTGAGAAGCGTCGTTTGATTGGATATAATCATAGCCTCCAGTACCTTTTTTCATATCATGTTTTTTACCCCATTCTTGCAAACCTTCCCATGCAGACTGGTTAAATGAACGGTCATCTACTCCACCGATATCTGTTACTAACGCTACGCTGTGGTTATCTGTCTTGCTACTGTCTTTTGATGAATCATCGCTTTTACTTCCACATGCTGCTAATAGTAGAGTACTTGAAAGTGCGACTACGCCTAAACCAAATAATTTTGCTTTTTTCATTGCTGTAAAGCCCCCTATAAATAGTTTTTTTATTTTCAAAAGTCGTAAACGACCGAATGAACATGAGTTACACGTTTAAATCTTTATCGGTAAAAAAGTATGGTAATAATTCTTCGACAGTCATCTCTTTTTGAACACCATCATCACCGATCAACGTAACCGGCATATCTGGTGCACAAAATTCAGAAATCACTTGACGACAAGCACCACATGGTGAGATCGGATCTGGTGTATGACCAGCTACAACTAAATGTTGAAATTCGCGCTCACCTTCAGATACTGCTTTAAAAATCGCAGTGCGTTCTGCGCAATTGGTCAATCCAAAAGATGCATTTTCGATGTTTAATCCTTGATACGTCGTACCCTCTTTTGTAACTAGACAAGCACCGACTGGAAAATGTGAATATGGAACATAGGCTTTATCTAACGCTTTTGTGGCGATATCGATCCATTCTTGTTTTGCTGTTGCCATATTGTTCACTCCTTTAGTAGCCGACTCCAGTTTGACCAGAGATAATGGCAATACTTGCGCTTGTTCCTAGACGAGTTGCTCCTGCTTCGACTAACGCTAGCGCATCTGCTTCACTGTGGATTCCACCAGAAGCTTTGACACCCATTTCAGGACCAACTGTCGTACGCATCAAGCGAACATGATCCACTTTTGCACCACCAGTTGAAAAACCAGTAGATGTTTTAACAAAATCTGCTCCTGCTTTTTTCGCTAGTTCACAAGCTTTCACGATTTCTTCATCCGTTAATAGTGCTGTTTCGATGATTACTTTCACTAAAGCTCGATCTTTAGCTGCTTTAACAACTGCTTTGATATCTTCTTCCACAAGGTTTAACATGCCGCTTTTTAAAGCGCCGATATTGATCACCATATCGACTTCATCAGCACCATTTTTGATGGCATCCGTTGTTTCAAATGCTTTTGTTGCTGGAGTATTTGCTCCTAAAGGAAAACCAATCACCGTACAAACCGCAACCGGTTCGTTCTTTAATTGCTCAGCTGCAAAGGCTACCCAAGTTGGATTCACACAAACTGAGTAAAAGCGATGTTTTTTCGCTTCGTCAATAATTCGTTGTACCACTTCTTTAGTGGCATCTGCTTTTAAAATAGTATGGTCGATCATTCGATTTAATTCCATGGTTACTTGCTCCTCATTTCTGTTCATTATTCAGTGATCACTTCATGGATCAATGGAGGTTCTTCTCCATTTTCTCCGATCGTGATGTTTTCTTGAATCAATGCGATGACTTCTTCAACGTCTTCAGTGTTGCTAAAGATCGTCAGTAAGATGTCGCCTTCTGAAACGGCTTCGCCAACTTTTTTGTGAAGCTTCAATCCTACTGCATGGTCGATTTCATCTTCTTTTGTTTGACGTCCTGCACCTAACATCATGGCTGCGATCCCCAATTCATTGGCTGTCATTTTTTGAATGACTCCTGTGCGTTTAGCAGGGAGTGCGATTTCATAGCGTGCAGTCAATAATTTTTCAGGTTCATCTACGATACTTGGATCGCCGCCTTGATTTTTGATCATCTCTTTGAATTTTTCTAAGGCTCGACCACTTTCAAGCGCTTCTTTCAATAACTCACGCGCTTCTTCGAGTGTATCGGCTTTTTTCGCTAATACGACCATTTGGCTACCAAGTACGTAACACATTTCCTCTAAATCTTCTGGTCCTTTTCCTTGCAAGGTTTCAATCGCTTCTACAACTTCTAGACTGTTTCCGATCGCTTCACCTAAAGGTTGAGACATATCTGAGATGACTGCCATCGTTTGACGATTGGCCAATGCTCCGATGCGTACCATCGTATGGGCTAAGCGTCTAGCATCCTCTAAGTTTTTCATAAAGGCACCGTCACCTGTCGTTACATCTAACACGATTGCATCCGCACCAGCTGCGATTTTTTTACTCATAATTGAACTTGCGATCAACGGAATCGAATCTACTGTAGCTGTCACATCACGCAAAGCATAGAGTTTTTTGTCTGCAGGGGCTAAATCACCAGATTGGCCAATAACGGCTACTTTACTTTCATTTACTAGATCTACAAATTGTGCTTCGGATACTTCGATTTTAAATCCAGGGATCGCTTCTAATTTATCAAGCGTACCTCCCGTGTAACCTAGACCACGACCAGACATTTTTGCTACTGGAACATCGACGCTTGCGACAAGTGGAGCTAAAATCAATGTCGTTGTATCCCCAACACCACCAGTCGAATGCTTGTCGACTTTAATGCCTTCAATCGATGAAAGATCCATGACTTCTCCTGAATTTGCCATCGCTAGCGTTAAATGTGTGATTTCTTCGTCCGTCATATCTTTGAAAAAGATCGCCATCAAGAGTGCACTCATTTGATAGTCAGGAATGTGATTGTTCGTGTATTCCGAAATAATAAATTCAATCTCTTGTTTCGATAAACTTTGTCCTTCACGTTTCTTTTCGATTAAATCGACCATGCGCATAGATAAGAACCTCGCTTCCTTAACTTAGCTTTATTATACATTAAAATCATCACTAGTAAACCACTTTAGTAAAACAGTTTACTAAAAATAACAAATATATTGAAAGCCTTTACATTGTTGATTATACAAGGCGATCAACCAGTTGTCAATGGTTTCACGCTCTCACGAATAATTAATTTTGTATCAAAAATTTTATTTGGCACTCGATGTTTAGGAAACTCGATTGCATCAACTAAAAACTTAGCTGCTGTAAAGCCAATATCAAAAGTTGGTTGCGCTACCGTAGTTAGTGGTGGACTCATATACTCTGTAAACTGGATTCCGTCAAAACCTATCACTGAGATGTCATCTGGTACTTTTCGTCCGGATTCGTGGATCGCCTTATAGCACCCCATCGCCATTAGATCATTACCACAGAAAATAGCGGTGATTTCTTTTCGGTACAATAGTTCTTTAGCTGCTAAATACCCACCTAAGATCGTAAGTTCGTTGCTTACGACATATTGTTTACGAAATGGGATATCTGCATCTTTTAATGCTAAACGATAGCCATTGAAGCGTTCTTCTAATTGGTAATACCCAGTATTTTCTTTTAAGATTCCGATATGTCGGTGTCCTTGTTGGATCAAATATTTGACCGCCAAATAAGATCCTTCATATTCTTTGATGATCAAACGGCCTGAATCCCGTTGATTGATTCCTCGATCAATCAAAATCATCGGTGTGCGTTTGGCAAATGCACTGTTTAAATTGTATTCTTCTGGTAACATGTGTGGAGTCGCTAGTAAGATTCCATCGACAGCTCGATGCGCTAGATCATCTAAACACTTCAGTTCTTTTTGTAAACTTTGCCTTGAATTACACAAAATCAACATATAGCCTAATGGATTGATATATTGCTCGACACCTTCAACGATTTTTGAGAAAAAAGAATCTGTCACATCTGGTACGATCATCCCAATCGTTTTCGAGTGACGCTTAATCAAATTGGAAGCAAAAAAATCTGGTCGGTAATGATATTCATCCACGATTGTTAAAACTTTACGTCTCGTCTCTTCACTAAAGCGACTTCCTTTGTTGTTTAAAATTTGCGATACAGTCGTGACCGAAACACCTGCAAGTTCCGCAATTTGTCGAATCGTTAACTTCACAATGAGCCCCCCTCAGCTTTTTCTTTAGTTTACCAAATTTAGTAAACGCTTTCTAGTGGTAAACCAAAAACAGGATCGCTAAATCGCGGTCCTGAATACTTTATATTTTTGTACTTTGGATAATAAAATATCCTTTGTCTTTGGCGATAACTTCAGCATTACCAAAGACTTCTTCCATGCGTTTTTTCGCACTTGGCGCACCTTGTTTCTTTTGGATCACGGCCGTCAAAGTACCCTTTGATTTTAGTAACGCATGCGCGTCAGTTAAAATCTGGTGTACAACTTGTTTACCTGCACGAATCGGCGGATTACTCACAATTGCTGCATATTGGGTATCATTTAGCTTCTCATATAAATAAGAGGGATGAATATCCACGTTTGCAATGTGATTGTTCTGTGCATTTTTTTGTGCAAGCTCGACTGCGCGCTCATTGATATCGATCATTTCAACCGTTCGATCAGTCGTTTTAGCTAATGTTAATCCGATTGGACCATAACCACAACCGACGTCTAAGATCTTGCCCTCTGGTAAGTCTTGATCAGAAAAGGCATCGATCAATACGCGCGAACCATAATCGATCGTTGATTTTGAAAAGACACCACTATCGGTTAAAAAACGAAACGTGTGCCCTTTTAGTTCAAATGTAAATTCCGAAAACTGATGGTCAAGATCGGGATTCTTTGTGTAATAGTGATTACTCATCTTCGTACTCCTTTAAGTCTTTGTTCCTATCATACTAAATTTTACGCACTTGTAAACTCTCTAGCCAAAAATAACTCGACTTCTGCGCTTTCTAGTGATTTTATGGTACACTACTTGAGACTAAACAAAGGAGCTTTCTTATGAAGGAAATGACCAATTATTATCAAATCCCTCGCTCAGAATGGCAAGGATTTTACCGCAAAGGACACACCCCTTTGACCCAAGAAGAATTAGATAGCATCAAAAGTTTGAATGACCGCATCTCGATGCAAGATGTAGAAGATATCTACATCCCACTTTGTCATTTAATCCATTTATATATGAAGGAATTTGAATCGCTTACTTTGAGTAAAGGACTATTTTTACACCGCTATGAAAAAATGCCTCCGTTTATTATCGGAATCGCCGGTAGTGTAGCTGTTGGAAAAAGCACGACAGCGCGTGTCTTACAAACCTTACTCGATCGCTTGTTTTCAAGACGCAAAGTCCAATTGATCACAACAGATGGCTTTTTGCATCCAAATAAAGTATTAGAAGAACGTGGCATTATGAATCGTAAAGGATTTCCAGAAAGTTATGACATGCAAAAGTTGATCCACTTTTTAGATGAAGTCAAATCTGGTAAACCAAATATCGAGATTCCGATGTATTCGCACAGCGTCTACGATATTATCGACGATGAAGTCGAGATCATTGATCGCCCAGATATTTTGATCGTTGAAGGGATCAATACCTTACAACTTCCAGCAAATGAACAAATCTATGTCAGTGATTTTTTTGATTTTTCGATTTTTGTCGACGCAAATCCCGAATTGATTGAAAAATGGTATTTGGAACGTTTTGAATCGTTACTCGATACCGCATTTCAAGATCCATCGAACTATTATTACAATCTAGCCACTGGTAATCGTAAAGATGCGCTCAAAGTAGCAAAAAATGTTTGGAAAACCATCAACTTGGTCAACTTGACTGAATATATTTTACCAACAAGAAGCCGCGCGGATATTATCTTGCATAAAACCTTGAAGCATACAATAGATGAAGTTCATCTAAGAAAATATTAATAAATCGTAAATAGCTTTTGCAAAATCGAGCTTCCTCCTTTATGATAGAGGATAAAATATTGTACTACAAAATTTGTTAAAGAATAGGGGTAATAATCGTGACGAACGTTGACAACATGCCAAACGTTGAAAAAATCATCGTATTGGACTACGGTAGCCAATACAATCAATTGATCACTCGCCGTATCCGTGAATTTGGAGTTTTCTCTGAATTACTAAGCCACCGCATCACCGCTGAAGAAGTGAAAGCGATGAATCCAAAAGGAATCATTCTTTCTGGTGGACCAAATTCAGTTTATGACGAAGGTTCTTTTGGAATCGATGAAAAAATCTTTGATCTAGGCATCCCAGTATTAGGTATTTGTTATGGAATGCAGCTGATGACTCACCGTTTAGGCGGAAAAGTAGAACCTGCAAAAAACAAAGAATACGGAAAAGCCCAACTTGAGATCACTGATGCTAAAGCAGCACTTTTTGCAAGCACACCACAAACGCAAACCGTTTGGATGAGTCACGGCGATTTAGTTACCCAAGCACCGACAGACTTTGAAGTCGTTGCTACAAGTAATGATTGCCCAATCGCGTCGATCGAAAATGCAGCCCGCAAAATGTACGGCGTTCAATTCCATCCGGAAGTTCGTCACTCAGAATATGGAAATGATTTACTTCGTCACTTTGCCTTAGACGTATGTCAATGTAGCGCAGACTGGAGCATGGAAAACTTTATCGAGATGCAAGTTAAAGCAATCCGTGAAAAAGTTGGCGACAAAAAAGTTTTACTTGGCCTATCTGGTGGAGTGGATTCAAGTGTTGTCGGCGTCTTATTACAAAAAGCGATCGGTGATCAATTAACGTCGATCTTTGTAGACCATGGTCTATTACGTAAAGGAGAAGCAGAACAAGTAATGGAAAGTCTAGGCGGAAAATTCGGCTTAAACATTATTAAAGTTGATGCTAAAAAACGTTTTATGGATAAACTAGCTGGTGTTTCGGATCCAGAACAAAAACGTAAAATCATCGGAAACGAGTTTGTTTACTTATTTGATGATGAAGCAACAAAACTTGCTGGTGAAGAAGGCGTTTCTTTCTTAGCACAAGGAACACTTTACACCGACGTGATCGAATCCGGTACGGAAACAGCACAAACAATCAAATCACACCATAACGTAGGTGGTCTTCCTGAAGACATGCAATTTGAATTGATCGAACCATTAAATACCCTATTCAAAGACGAAGTTCGCGCATTAGGAACGGAACTTGGCATGCCAGACAGCATCGTATGGCGCCAACCATTCCCTGGACCAGGTCTAGGTATTCGTGTTTTAGGTGAATTAACCGAAGAAAAATTAGAGATCGTGCGCGAATCAGATGCGATCTTACGCGAAGAAATCGTCAATGCTGGTTTAGACCGTGACATCTGGCAATACTTCACTGTTTTACCAGGCATTCGCAGTGTCGGCGTAATGGGCGATGGCCGTACGTATGATTATACTGTCGGTATCCGTGCTGTAACATCGATCGATGGGATGACAGCAGACTTTGCACGTATCCCTTGGGATGTGTTACAAAAAATCTCAGTACGTATTGTAAACGAAGTCGCACACGTCAACCGCATCGTGTACGATATTACAAGTAAACCACCAGCAACTGTTGAGTGGGAATAAAAATATCTAAACTATGTTTTATGACTTGTCAGATTTAAAACAAATAATAGCCTCTATCGAATTTTTGATAGAGGTTATTTTTTTATTGCTTAAACATACACTGTTATAGCAGATTTAACTCACTACAAGGAATATCTTAAACATAGAGTGTATCAACTACAGATTTTCGTTCTTTGATTAAAGGCAATAAATGTTGTGGATCGTGAATGGGAATTTGTTTACGCTTTAAAAATAGCAGAATCGAATACAGTAGTTGACGCTCTTTGCCATCTGTAAAATAGTATCCTGTTAAATCTAATTTATATTTTTCTCCTTGCTTAGTAGTGATTACTAACTCAAAAGCTTCATTCATTATCGAAATATTGCGAACAAAATACCCGTTAAAACCAACACCTACGTTAGGATCTATACGAAAAGCATCAATTTCTAAACTCAAATACTCAATTTCATTAAAAGGAATAAATTTCGTTTGTCGATTTATTAATTCTTTGATAGGCAACCATAACTCAGTCCAAAAATTCACCTTGTAAATAGGCACGTCAATGCCTTTTTTTGTCAGTGTCCAATGAGTATAAAGTCGGCTTTTTTTCAATGGGAATAGGTACACAAACGCAGAATATAAGATGGGTTGCATAAAAAAAGCGATAACTAAATAAAAATAGTTTTCACTAAAATTTGTAAACGCATTTAAAACAATCAAAATCGCAATAAATGTAGGAGAAAGTAAAAACAGATATAAGAGTTTCCGATGTTGGATCACTCCGTACTTCAATGGAAAATGAAGGTAAGCTTCACCTGTAATGAGTTCATCTAAAGAAATATCCAAAAGACCACTCAATGTCACCAAGTTGTCAATACTAGGTAAGGTTTCTTCATTTTCCCATTTCGAAACAGATTGTCGAGTAATCGATAATTTTTTAGCTAATTCTTCTTGAGTTAAATGGTTCTTTTTTCGATAGATTGCAATATTTTTACCTATATGCATCCTAATCACCTCGTTTTTTATTTGCATTTATTTTCTCATAGCATGCTCAAAAAGTACCGCACTTATTACGTGCACATTGATGTATAAGTCTTTTTTGATGATTTACAGTAGAAAAATTTTAAAGTTTATGGTTTAACCACGTCAAAGCTACTTCTTTACTTTCAGTAGTATGAACATCTGGACGAATTGGATCATTTTGGTAAACGTTACCATTTCGATCTCTGATAAACGCGGTCGTCAATTGCATCCTCGCGCCGTCATATAAATAAACTTCTTGATTAGCAGAGGTATAGCCTGCAGAATTTGACCCAAAAAATTTCACATTCGGTAAGCCCTTAAAACAAATTGCCGTTAGTTCACCCGAACTTCCGGTATTTTCATCGATCAATACGGCAATCGACTTATTGTTTATTTTTTCTATATTCTTTAACTCAATTGTTGTGCCACCACTGTTTAACTTTCCATTAGATAAGTCCACAGACTTTGTGTTTTGCTCTTTATCGATATAATCAAACAACTTTCCGTCTGGTAAGAGTGATGATAAGCCAAGGATCATCGGTGTCATATTGCCCCCTCGATTTCCACGTAAGTCAATCATGACATTTGTATAAGTATCTTGCTGTAAAGCAGATGCTAATGTAGTGGCATATTCATTCGCTTCAGCTGGTGTACCTGTAAATTCTGGAACAGTTAGATATAGCGTTTCTTGTTCGACTTCTGCTTTAGATTCAAATTTTTCAGAATGATCAAGTTGAGTTTGTGCTGCCTCAATAAACGAATGCTTGCCACCTGCTACTTTGATTGCTTCTTCAAGACTAGGCATCGCTTCAGAATAGCTCGATATCCCCTTTGTATTTGCCAGCGTTTTGGTTTTGATATTCTTCCAAGTATTGGAATTACTATAAATGCCCGATTCTTCCATTTTTTCTAAAGCAACGGCTACATACTTTTGAGGGGACGGTGGCATAAGATAGATGTTTAATTTGTAACCATACATATAAATAAGCGCTAGTAACAAAACAATTCCGATACTGATACTTATTAACAAACGTTTCAACCATTTCATTTCAGTCAGCTCCCTTTTTATACCCTAACTGCATTAAAACATACCCTTTGATAAAAATAATCAGACTAATGGCTTAAGTTGAAACTGATGGATACTTTTTTAAGAACAAAAAACGAGAGACGAATCATTATCGATTCAGCTCTCGTTTAGCCACTCTTATTAAAACTCTTTGATCACATCTTCCATGCCTAAACCTTGAGCAACTTTGGTCCCATACTCTTTATCGGCTTGGTAGAAATGATAGATTTGACGTTTTTTGATGTCGTCTTTTGAAACGGGTGTCATCGCATCGACGACGTTTTGCACCAAGCGTTCTTTAGCCTCATCTGATTGCAAACGATACAAATCACCTGCTTGACTATAGAAGTTTTGGTCATAGCTATAATGCCCGATTTCACCGTGGACTTCATAGCCCGCTGGTTTGACGGCTGGATTTTCTTTGACTTCATTGAAGCTATTTGGTTCATAATTGATTGAAGTCGAACCATTGTCCATCCGCATAAATCCGTCTTTTTGATTGTTGTTGACTGGACTGACTGGTTTATTGATCGGAACTTGAGAGTAGTTCGCCCCAACACGGTAGCGATGTGCATCACCATACGCAAATAGGCGTCCTTGTAGTAATTTATCTGGCGAGGTTTCGATTCCTGGTACTAAATGCCCCGGTGACATCGCGACTTGTTCCACTTCAGTAAAGTAGTTTTCAGGATTGCGATTTAAGGTCATCGTGCCGACTTCAACTAATGGAAATTCTTTTTGTGAAACGGTTTTGGTCACATCAAACAATAATTCTGGTCGTTTTTGCGCTTCTTCAAAAGGAATCAATTGTACACATAAGGTCCAAGATGGATAATCTTCAGCTTCAATCGCATTGTGTAAGTCTTCGATATGATAATCTGGATTGGTCCCAGCAAGCTCTGCCGCTACTTTGACGTCGAGATTTTTCACACCTTGATTGGTTCTAAAATGATATTTGACCCAGGTTTTTTCACCAGCTTCATTGACCCATAAGAACGTATGGCTACCATAACCATGCATATGACGCATCGTAGCCGGGATTCCACGATCACTCATCAAAATCGTCACTTGGTGTAAAGATTCTGGGGATAATGACCAAAAATCCCATACTGCATCTGGGCTTTTTAGATGTGTTCGTGGATCACGTTTTTGTGTGTGGATGAAATCTGGGAATTTTAGAGGGTCTCTTACAAAAAAGACTGGCGTGTTATTTCCTACGATATCGTAGTTACCATCTTCCGTGTAAAACTTCACCGCAAACCCACGTGGATCACGAACTGTATCGGCAGAACCGAGTTCACCTGCTACAGTTGAAAAACGTGCAAATAAAGGTGTTTCTTTTCCGACTTCAGATAAAAAACTTGCCTTCGTATACTTTGAGACATCATTCGTCACTTTAAATACACCATGTGCTCCGGCACCTTTTGCATGAACGACACGTTCAGGTACCCGTTCACGATTGAAATGAGCCAGTTTTTCTAACAAGTGGACATCTTGGATCAGTACTGGACCAAATTCCCCTGCTGTTGCTGAATTTTGATTGTCGTAGACTGGAGCACCATCTGCTGTTGTTAACCATTCTTTTACCATGTACATTCCTCCTTTTCGCTATAATTTAACTGTACCTGAAATCGGATATTTCATCAAAGATAATCCTTTTAAAATCGAATAATATTTTTAAAATGTTATTTTATACAAAAAACAAGCTAAGAGTTTAGCTTGTTTTTCAACTATTTAGAGATGTGCAAGACCTCATATATATTATATCCTAATGCTTCTAGTTGTTCGTTTACAAAATAAAATTCGACATATTTCCATTTATCTGGATTATACACTATTGCTTTACCCAAGCATTCCAAATGAGGTAATGAATAATGAGGTTTTTGCATATTATTTGTATGTTTGATATCCTGTTCGATCTCGATCACATAACGGGCTTCTTTGATTTTATTAGAAATCTCCGTCCATAATGGGATCGTGATGTTGATATGTTGCCAGCCAAATGAGGTCAAAATATTGTCGTAGAATCCTTCAAAAATAAATCGATTCATGCCCTCTGTATGTTCCCATAAATAAAATGGCGCGTACTCTTTACGCTCTTTTTGATCTATAATCAAATAGGCTTTTAGTGCTAACCCTTCAAAGCCATCTGTTTTCATCCCATTCTCTGCTACTCTATTTCTGATGATCTGCATATCGTAATCGTTTGGTAAGGTAATCTTATATTGCATCGCATTCATAGTATCTCTCCTCTCTTATCGAATTATACAGCGTCTTTTTTTTATGTGTATAATGGTTGTAAATCATGTGTTTATTCCAAATTGGAATAATTAGAGAGCAGGAACTATTTTGGAACTAAACGACATTAAAATGTTTTACGAAGTAGCACAAACGAATTCTGTCAGTCAAGCTGCTCAAAATTTGGGCTACACACAATCAAATATCAGTAAACGTATCAAATGTCTAGAAGAAGAGATAGATCAGCGATTATTTGAACGAAACAATAAAGGCATGCATCTTACAAGTGCCGGACAAGAATTTATTCCCTATGCGCAAAAGTTGATTACAGCGTACCTAGAAATCGAAGAACATTTCCTAAAGCTACCACTAAAAACCTTACTTGGCGCTACCCAAACGATCGCTCATAGTTACTTGGAAAAGTTATTTGTTGATCCAACCTATACAATTTTTACAGCGCCGATTTCGACACTGACTACGCGATTACTTGCAGGTACGTTAGACTTTATTCTCATCAATCAGCCATTGACTGATCCAGCTGTGAAACTTATTCAAACATGGGAAGAAGCTCTATGTTTTACGCAATCACAAACGGCTGATGGTCTTTTTCATGAACGGACGTTTATCGTAAATCGCGAACCAACCTGTCCTTATCGTAAAGCGATACTTGAGTACATCACGCAATATCCTAATGCTCAGATTCTTGAAGTGGATACTTTAGATATGATCTTGCGTATGATAAAACATGAAAACATGAACGCTTTATTACCTACTTCATTGATAGAAGAAATCCCCGATATTAAACCTATCACGTCACGAACTTGCACGTTTACAGCGACGATTTATGTCTACGCTTTACAGCAGACAAGAAAGCAATTTAAACTTCCTTGACCAACATAAAAAAGAGAGGTGACAAACGTCTATCACCTCTCCTAACAACTGCAGAAATAGTGTTTCAAAAGCAATAACTCTTTGTCTAAATCAATCGTGCATGTTCTTCTTTAATCGCATCCAATAATGCAGGATCTTCAATTAAATCGAGTGCAGTTAGGGCCAATAATGTTGCTCCAATACCAATTGACGCCAAACCTTTTTCACTACGGGCAGCAGCCTTAAACTCGATACTGTGCCCTGCGATGTATTCTTCAGAAATCGAGACTACTGGTTGGATCGTCGGAATCACTTGACTCACATTACCCACGTCCGAAGAACCAAAAGAAGTCGGCTTTTTGGTATGTATCTCTGAAGTATCCGATACTTCATTTTGTAAATGCTTAAAGAATACCTGATCAAAACTCGGTGTGATGATCACATCATCAACTGCATTTTGAAATAATCCAAATTCGTAAGTGGTTCCTGTTGCCAGTGCGGCTCCCTTTACGATATTTTCGACTTTTTGGTAGACTTCGTTTAATGTCGTACGACTCAACGCGCGTAAATAAAATCGTGCTGAAGCAAACTCTGGTACCACATTAGCTGCGACACCACCATCTGTAATAATCCCATGAATTTTCACATCACTTGGTAAATGTTCACGTAATGCATTGATACTATTAAACACTTGCAACACGGCATCTAAAGCGTTGATCCCTTTTTCAGGTGCAGCTGCGGCATGCGAGGCACGACCATAAAATTTTATATCGACAGGATCGTTAGCCAATCCTGGTCCTGTTGTATGATAACCG
The DNA here is from genome assembly GCF_053761865.1 of Enterococcus bulliens. Taxonomy (NCBI): domain Bacteria; kingdom Bacillati; phylum Bacillota; class Bacilli; order Lactobacillales; family Enterococcaceae; genus Enterococcus; species Enterococcus bulliens. Next base: position 4,758 of record NZ_JBSMXK010000008.1, on the reverse strand, counting down.
TATCCTGGATGACAACAAAGTGCTGCATCAACATCTTTAAAAAAGCCTTCCCGTACAAAACTGCCTTTTGCTGAGCCATTTTCGCCACCTTCTTCCCCGGGTGTTCCATAGACCCGAATTTCACCACCGACTTCATCAATCACCTGTTTTAGCGAACTTGCTGCTAAAATCGATGTGATGCCAAAGAGATTATGCCCACATGCATGACCGATTCCCGGTAAAGCATCATATTCTGCTAAGAACACTAACGTTGGACCCGCCTTTTTCCCTTGATAGCGGGCATCAAATCCTGTACGATGTCCAGCAACATCAGACTCGACCGTAAATCCTTCTTCTTCCAATAACTTGACCAATATTTTTTGTGCAAAAAACTCATAATTACTGACTTCTGGTGTGTCGTGAATCGCCAGTGCCAATTCTTGATAGTGTGCTAAACGTGTATGAATATAGTCCTTGATTACTTGTGTTTCCGCTACTTTTACTGTCATGTTATGTGCTCCTTTTTTATAAAGTAAAATCATCCCAAGCTGCTTTAGATGAACCTTTTGATGTCTCATCGATGACTTTTTTCGTTTGTTCCGTTTGGTAAACTTCAACGATTTTTTTATATGTTGCATTGTCCTTATCCTCTGCACGTGCTGCGATCACATTGACATAAGGTCTTGAACCTTCACTTACTGGTTCTAAATAGATAGCATCTTTACTTGGTGTCAATCCTGCATCGACAGCCATGCCACTATTGATGATCGCAATATCCACATCTGGTAATGAACGTGCAGTTTGTGCCGCATCAACTTCTTTGATATCAAGCGCTAAAGGATTACTCGTCACATCGGCTAAAGTAGGGGTTTGACCAGCTTTTTTATCTACGGCCAATACACCAGCTGACTGTAAGAGCAATAGGGCCCGACCATTGTTTGTTGCATCGTTTGGAATCGTCACAGTATCACCTTTTTTCAATTCCGATACATCTTTGATTTTATTTGAATAGATCCCTAATGGTGCAATAACTGTCAAACCAATGGGAACAAGATCCGTTTTGGCTTCTTCATTGTAGGCATCTAGAAAAATTTCAGTTTGGAAGGCATTGAGATCAACGGATTTATCCGCTAAAGCCGTATTTGGTGTAGTATAATCGGTAAATTTTACATATTCGATGGTAATCCGGTCCTCTTCTTTGAGACGTTTACTCACATCATCCCAAACATCCGTATTGTCTCCAACGACTCCTAATTTCACGACTTTATTTTCATCCGCTTTGGCTGCTTTGGATTCGCTCTGTTTGCCACAACCCACTAATAATACTCCTGCAACTAAAAGTGATACACCTAATGCTAATTTTTTCATACGAACTCCCCCTAATTATGAATGACTAATTTTTTTGATCACAACATTGCTAATAAACTGACTAATAAATACTAAAATCAAAATCAATAACGTGGCCACGATCGTTACATCGGTTTGGAAACGATTGTACCCTCTCGTAATAGCTAGATTTCCTAGACCACCTGCTCCGACTGCTCCAGCCATAGCCGTTAACCCAATCACATTAATCATGGTAAGGGCTGAAACACGGATAATACTTGGCAATCCTTCCACTAAATAGACACGAAACACAATCCCAATCTTGCTTGTTCCCATAGCTTGAGCTGCTTCGACAACACCTGAATCCACTTCAAGTAAGGCATTTTCGATTTGACGTGCATAAAAAGGAATAATCCCGATGATCAAAGGGACTAAAGCCGCTTGTTCACCGATCGTTGTGCCGACAATAAAACGGGTCACTACAGCAAGTAAGGCTAATAAAATAATAAAGGGGATCGATCGTACGATATTGATCGCCTTGTCTAAGATCTGGTAAAGATAGACATTCGCCAAGATCCCTTTTGGTCGAATCACAACCAAAACAACACCCAGTAAAATCCCTAAAATCCCAGCCACCAAAGCAGTCCAAAAAACCATATAAAGAGTTTGAATGGTTGCTGTAACAAAATCATCGGAGCTAGCTAAAACATTTGGTATCCATCGTTGTGCTAAATCTGACATATTATGCGCCTCCTACAAGAGTAAGTTTATGTTCAGTCGCTGATGTTTCTTTTAGTAATGTGGCCTGTACGCGATGTTTTTTCAAATACTCAAATACTTTATGTTTTTGATTGAGGTTTCCTGTTAGAATCACGATCATCGTACCCAGTGCAACATTTTGAATCATTTCGACATTGCCATATAAGATATTGGTGGTGACTTGAAAACGGCTAAAGAGTTGTGCGATCAACGGCTGTTCTGTTTGATCACCAACATAAGATAATTCAACCAACCATTCATTCGCAGAGAGACTTGAAAATTCTGGATGATCTAAAATCGTTCCTAGCGCTTGATCGATATGAGTTGCGGTACGAATAAAGTCTTTAGTCAAAGCAGTCTTAGGACGGCTAAAGATCTCAAGTGCGCTTCCTTGTTCAATTACTTTTCCATCTTCCATTACCGCCACTTTATTGCAAATTTCTTTGACCACTTGCATTTCATGGGTGATCAATACAATCGTTAAATCCAGTTCTTGATTTAGCTTTTTAAGTAATGCTAAAATCTGCAATGTCGTTTTTGGATCTAGAGCACTAGTGGCTTCATCACATAATAAGATTTTAGGATCACTTGCCAACGCTCGAGCAATCGCAACCCGTTGTTTTTGTCCACCAGATAATTGACTCGGGTAAGCTTTGGCTTTATCTTCTAAACCCACAAGTGTAAGCAACCGTTCCACTTTGACTTTACGTGCACTTGCATTTAATCCACTGTAGCGTAGCGCAAACGCCACATTGTCAAAAACCGTACGCGCTTCAAATAAGTTAAAATGTTGAAAGATCATCCCAATTTGTTTACGCTCTTGACGTAAGCGACGTTCTGAGATTGCCGTCAGCTCGACTCCATCGACAATTACTTGACCTGCTGTTGGACGTTGCAATAGATTGATCAAGCGAACCAAGGTGCTTTTACCTGCACCAGAGTAGCCCACGATTCCGAAAATATCCTTTTTTTCTATTTTGAGATCAACACCTGTTACCGCAGTTGTTTGTTTCTTCTTTTGGGTAAATACTACTTCTACTTGCTTTAACTCAATCATACTTGCTCCCCCTTTTTGGCATAAAAAAAAGCCCTCAAACATTAATCCTAATGTTTGAGGGCGAAAATTCGCGTTACCACCTCTAATTTGGAATACACTCACGCCTATTCCCTCTTCAAGTACTATCATACTCTAGTGATCTATCGGTCACACCCGTCGTTTACCCGCATTTGCTTCAACGAATTGCTCCATGACCATTTTCCAAAGCTTCCTCTTTATCTGTTTTCAGCTACCCAGACTCTCTAAAAAAAGATTTCCTTTTGTACTTATCATTTCTTTGCAATCTATTTATTTAATTTGTGTGTCATTTGTTGTGGCTAACATTACAGGATTTGAATACACTCGTCAATCGCCTTTTTTATTTAATAACAAAAATTACAGATAAAAGATATCGTTTAAAAGCGAAAAAAACGGATAATCTACTTGATTCCTAACGATTTTAATTCTAATGTGCTCATTCATTAAAATAATTTATTTTTTTATTTATGCACTCAAAGCCGTATAAAACATCGCAATTGTTCATTAAAACTTGAATCTAGCTTGAACTTTCTACGATTCTTTCACAAATTTCAAAAAAAGTATCAAACGGGGTTGACGTTTTTTTATTGTTATTGTATTATGAATAAGTCCTGTTATTCAGGTACTGTTTTGGAGGAGTAGCGAAGTGGCTAAACGCGGCGGACTGTAAATCCGTTCCTTTTGGTTCAGTGGTTCGAATCCACTCTCCTCCATTTTAATTGGGGTATAGCCAAGCGGTAAGGCAAGGGACTTTGACTCCCTCATGCGTTGGTTCGAATCCAGCTACCCCAGTACGTCAAAGCATCGTAGAAATCTACGATGCTTTTTTTGTTATTTCAATTTTAATTTATTTGTTATTATGAGCCGAAAATTCGAGTAGTGAACTCATAAATCGTTCGACAAATTTGTCTGCTTGGATCCCCAAACATACCGTAGTTCTCTTGTGAGTACTTCTTAGTTCTGCTAGATTTCCAGTCATACGTCCAATTTCGATTCCACTGGTATCGACTGTAAGATTCATCGCAAAAGTCTCTGTGACTAGACTTTCATCTAGAGCAATCGCGACCGCTAGTGGATCATGTAAAGCTCCCCCGTACTCTTGACTTTCGTATTCATTTTGATAATAATACGCTGCGATATGCGCTAGGAATGCTCCGGTTTTTTCATTGATATTAAAGCGTTGAAGTTCGGTTTGGGTGATCATCGTCTGCAACGTGACGTCAAGACCAACAAGCGTCGTATCGATCTGTTCGAAAACAAGCTTTGCAGCCATTGGATCGTTGTAGACGTTCACTTCAGCAAATGGAGTAATATTTCCAAGTAGCGTGATCGCGCCTGCCATACAGACCACTTTCCCAACATTTTGCATTACTTCAGGCGCGTTTTTGATTGCGGTCGCTAAATTTGTCAGTGGCCCTAAAGTGACGATAATCAATTCTTCTTGATAAGTTCTTGCTGCGTGAATCAAAAATTCAGAAGCATTCAGAGTTTGCAGGTTTGTTTTAGGTGTATCTAACCTATACTCACCAATTCCATTTTTCCCATGAACACGCTCAAAAGAAGACGGCACACAGATCGGAAGAGCGTCGTGTAGGGAAAGAGTGTCCGCGGTTGTGTAG